>NZ_JAQMIL010000019.1:0-122575 GCF_029990105.1 Bradyrhizobium sp. Arg237L
GCTCGTCAGTCGTGACACTCTCGTCCACCGCATCTCACCGCAACGTTCGTGACGATCGCGACCCGCCCCTCTCTTGGGTGAGACGCGCGGAGTTAAATCACTGATTTGCCCGACGGCGGAAGCGGAATGTTTTTTGCGCGAGGGCTGGACAGACTTTTGCTGATTTGCCCGTCGGGTTGTTATGTCGCACCCAAGGCAACCCACATCGTCATTGCGAGCGGAGCGAAGCAATCCATAGCGCCGCGCGTGGAGACGTGGATTGCTTCGCGGAGCCTGTCATCGGGCGCGCGTTCGCGCGACCCGTTGGCCCGCAATGACGGGGCTGTCATTCCGGGGCGATGCGAAGCATCGAGCCCGGAATCCATCCAGCCGCAGAACACGTGGTGAAATGGATTCCGGGTTCGTGCTTCGCACGCCCCGGAATGACGGCGGAGTTTGAGGCTCGAGAAGTGGTGGGTTACGCTTCGCTAACCCACCCTACGAACCACGGACTGCGAGGCTCTTCATCAATGCGGAGATACCAAACGTCCAGGGTTCGCATTCGTCGCTTGAGCGCATGCGGTTGACGAGCTTGCCGAGCTCGGGTGCTGCAATCGTGACGATGTCGTCGCGCTTGTGGGTAAAGCCCTGGCCCGGCGCATCGCGGTCTTTTACGGGCGCGAACATGGTGCCGAGGAAAAGCGCAAAGCCATCAGGATATTGATGGACCGGTCCGATGGTCTGCGCCACGAGGTCGGTCGGATCGCGGCTGATCTTGCTGATCGACGAGTGGCCCTCGAGGACGAAGCCGTCCGGACCCTTCACGGTCAGGCCGACATCCATGTTGCGCACATGGTCGAGCGAAAAACTGCGGTCGAACAAACGGAGCAGCGGGCCGACGGCGCAGGAGGCGTTGTTGTCCTTGGCCTTGGAGAGCAGCAGCGCCGAGCGTCCCTCGAAATCGCGCAGGTTGACGTCGTTGCCAAGCGTGGCGCCGACGATGTTGCCGCGGCTCGAGACGACGAGCACGACCTCCGGCTCCGGATTGTTCCAGGTCGATTTCGGATGCAACCCGGCATCCATGCCGGTGCCGACCGAGGACAACACCGGTGCCTTGGTGAAGACCTCCGCGTCGGGGCCGATGCCGACTTCCAGGTACTGGCTCCAGGCCTGCTGCTCTATCAGCACCTGCTTCAGCCGCATCGCCTCCTCTGATCCGGGCTTGAGCTTGGAGAAATCGTCGCCGACCAGCCGCACCACCTCTTTGCGGATGGCCTCGGCGGAAGCGGGATTGCCGCGTGCCCGCTCCTCGATCACGCGCTCCAGCATCGAAATGGCGAAGGTGACGCCGGCGGCCTTCAACACCTGCAGATCGAGCGGCGCGAGCAGCCACGGCTTTTGCCGATCGCGGCGGTCCGGCGGCGTGTTGGCCACGATGCTGTCGAGGTCGCCGATCGGTTCGCCCTTGATGGTGCGCAGCACGGCGGCCGGATCGCTCTCCTCGCACAATGCGCTGACGGTCGGAAAGCGCGCGGTCACATCGAACACACCGTCGCTGCGCACGGCGACCACGGCAGGTCCGTCACGCCGTGGCAACCAGACGCGCCCGACCAGCGTGCCGTTGGTGCCGTCCTCCGGCAGGATGTCTTTGGCAGTCAGCGTGATCATTAGGCTATCTCCCATCCTTTTCGTTTTTGGCCAGCAACAACGGCTGAGGCTCCCTCAGTCGCCGCCCCCACTCCGCCGTCATCGTCCGCGCAGGCGGACGATCCAGTAAACGCCAGCCTCTCGGCCAAGCCACAAGCGCCAGCGTTTACTGGATGCCCCGCCTTCGCACGGGCAACAGCGGAGCTTCTTAGCACGCCTGCGACGCCAGTGTGAGACGCTCGTCATTCCGATGTCACACAAGCAGCGTCAATTCCCGCACTCCACATCCCGACTGTGAGCAGCCGAGAGACAGCACTCCATGACCACATCCACTCCGATCGACGAGGCCGCCCTGCGCGAGCGCATCAACCAGGAAATCGCCGACAATCTCGACGAGGAACTCGAGCTCGAACTTGACGACGCGCGACTGGACGATCTCGACGACCCCGCGCGCGGCGGCCTGCCTGCGCTCGATCGCAAGCTCTATTTCCGGGAATTGCTACGGCTGCAGGGCGAACTCGTGAAGCTGCAGGACTGGGTGCAGCACGAGAAGAAGAAGGTCGTGATCCTGTTCGAGGGCCGCGACTCCGCCGGCAAGGGCGGCGTGATCAAGCGCATCACCCAGCGCCTCAACCCGCGCATCTGCCGCGTCGCGGCGCTACCGGCACCAAGCGAGCGGGAGCGGACCCAATGGTACTTCCAGCGCTATGTCGCGCATCTGCCTGCCGGCGGCGAGATCGTGCTGTTCGACCGTAGCTGGTACAACCGCGCCGGCGTCGAGCGTGTGATGGGCTTCTGCACCGACGAGCAATACCAGGAATTCTTCAAGTCGGTGCCGGAGTTCGAGCGCATGCTGATCCGCTCCGGCACCATCCTGATCAAATACTGGTTCTCGATCACCGACGACGAGCAGCAGTTCCGCTTCACGATGCGGATCCAGGATCCGCTGAAGCAGTGGAAGCTGAGCCCGATGGACGTCGAGGCGCGGTCGCGGTGGGAGCAATACACCAAGGCCAAGGAGACGATGCTGGAGCACACCCACCTGCCCGACTCGCCGTGGTGGATCGTCGATGCCGTGGACAAGAAGCGCGCCCGGCTGAACTGCATCTCGCATCTGCTCAGCCAGATTCCGTATCAATCGGTGCAGCACATCGCGGTTGCGCTGCCGCCGCGCGTCCGCAATCCCGACTATCACCGCGGCCCGATCCCGCCGGAGATGTACGTTCCGGCAGCGTTCTGACGGAACGCGTTGTAGGGTGCGCAAAGCGCAGCGTGCCCACCTTTCTTGCACCGACCGTGGATGGTGGGCACGCTGCGCTTTGCCCACCCTACGCTTTCTGGCTACCAGGAAAAGCGCACCACGCCCTTGCCGGCGTAGGATTGGCTGATGCCGGAGAATTCGCCTTCGAAGGTTCCGGCCGCGGACCAGCCGTTCAGCCACTTCATCTCCAGCGATGCCGTGGTGAGCGCGGAATCATGCGCCTGCGCCGCGCCGTTGACGACGAAGGCTGCGCCCGGCAGCGTCTGGAACACGGCGCTCGCGGCACGGTCCGGGTTGAAGTCATGCGCCCAGGCGGCGCGGCCGCGCAGCGTCACTATTCCGTCCTCCACGGCGAAGGATTTGTCCGCGCGCAGGCCGAGCTCGGTGCGCGTGTCGGTGACGCTCTTGGCGGTGTAGTTCAGCGCAAAGGTGCTGGCTCCGGAGACCACGGCCTCGGCATAGTTCGGCAGGTCGAAGGTCGTCACCTGCGCCGCCGCATAGGGCGTGAGGCCCAGCCACGGCGTGGCGTAGCGATAACCGCCTTCGAGCCGGCCAGAATAGGTGTTGGCGTTGAACTCGGCGCGGAGGTGATCGACACCTGCGACGGTGACGAAGCGGTCCGTGGTGACGTCCTGCCAGCCATAGGCGAATGCGGCGGAGAGATAGGCCGGGCCCGTGGTGGTGCGCGCGAATGCGCCGGCCTGGAACAGGTCGGAGCGGCCCCAGCCCAGGCCGTTGACGCTGAAATTGGTGCCGCCGCCGGCAAGCGCAAAGCCCGCGAGCAGCGACGGCGAGACGCGATAGTCGAAACCGACAGCGGTGCCATAGACGCTGCTGCTCGCGTTGTTCGAGCCGAGCACGGCGTTGCCGTCCGTGGTCTGCGAACCGCCAAAGCCTGCAGCCCACACCCTCCAGCGCGGGTCGAAGCCCGGCGGCGCGGCGGGTGCCTTGCGATAGACGGCGGCGTAGGCATCGCGTTCGCGCTTGCTGCGCGCCATGCGGGTTGAGGCGTAGGCGTTGGCGCCGTCCATATCGGCGAAGGGCATTGCGCCCGCGCCGTCACTGAGGCCGCCGTTGCGGCCGGCGATGAACGGATCGGTCAGCAATCCCAGGAACAGGTTCATCGCGTTGAAGGTCGCCTGCTGCGATCCCGTCGCCACCTCGCCCGAGGCTTGCGTCAAGCCGGCCGGCGTCAGCGATGCGAACGGCAAGGGAATGCTGCCATTGGCATTGAAGAAGTTGGTCAGCGCGCCAGCGACGTTGTGCTGATTGATGTTGAGATTGGACCCGGCGCCGAAGTCGAGACCGAACGTCAGATAGACATTGGTCGCGTCATAGCTCAGCGCCGCCGTCAGGCCGCCCGGCAGGCCGGCCACATTGAGGCCGCCGAATGTCGTCCCGCCAAGGCCGCCATCCGCGGTCAGGATCGTATAGGGCCGCTTCGAAACCGAGCTGCCGGGCGAAAGGCTGGCGCCGACCGAACCGGCGAGCGTAGCCGTGCCGGTCACATGGGTGAAGGAGGACGTGGTGGAGCTGAGCTGCACCAGATAGAGCGCGCCGGACTGCAGTGCGAGATTGCCGGCAACGGTGGTGGAAGCACCCGGCACCGCATTGCCCGGCATGAACGCGCCGCCGCTCGCGATCGCGGTGTTGCCGACCGTGCCGACGCCCGAGAGCACGCCGCCGGCGCTGACCGCCACGCTGCCGTTGATGACGCCATCGACTGCGAGCGTGCCGCCGAGCACATTCCAGTCCTGCGCGCCGGTGCCAGTCACGGTCCATTTCGAGCTGTCGACCTTGTTGAAGGTCGAGAAGCCATCATACTGATTTCCCGGTCCGATCAGGCTGAGGTCGAACGTGCCGGTACCGGTGCCGCCGAGCTGGAAGGTGTCGCCGCCGTTGCCGAACACCAGGCCGTGGATGACGCTGCCCGGGCCGAGCGTCAGCACATTGGGGGTGCCGAAACCGCAGCCGCAGAACTCGATCGCAGCGAAACCGGTGGCGGCGTTGATGGTGCCCGAATTGAAGACGGAGCCGCCACCGTTGACCACGATGCCGACGGCGTCGCTACCGACATTGATGGTCCCGGTGTTGACGACCTGATTGCTGCCGGCAGACCCGGCAGTCGAGACTTCGATGCCGGCGGCCGGCGCGTTGTTTCCGACGGTGATCGTGCCCGCGTTTGTGACGGTGAGGGAATCGCCGACCGCGAAGATGCCTGTGGTGCTGTCGCCGCCGACGATGCTGCCTGTGTTGGTGATGGTGCCGGACGCGCCGAGGGAGAGCGGGAACGAGATAATGCCATAGCCCAACATGCCGACGTTGATCGTGCCGCTGTTGGTGATCTTCGTGTTGTCGCCGGCTGCGATGATAGCCATGCCGAAATCGTCTGATGTGATCGAGCCGGCGTTGCTGATCACCGCGTTGTTGCCCTGCACAGCAATGCCCGCGGCGTCGTGGCCGACCGTAATGCTGGCGCCCGCAGTGTTGGTGATGGTGTTGTTGTCGTTGATCGCGAAGATGCCGGCCGTGGGCGAAGAGGTGAAGCCTGTCGTGATCGTGCCGGCGTTGGTCACCGTGCTGTTGCCTGCGACGAAGATACCGTTGCCGAAGTTGCCGACCGTGATGGAGCCGGTCGCGGCGTTGGTGATCGTGTTGTTCTGGCCCGCGAAGATGCCGGTGCTTCCTGGTGCAGCGGAAAGCGTACCGTTATTGATGACGGTATTGGAGTCGTTGAGGCCGATCGCCGCTATGCCGTTGTCGCCAACGGTCGCTCCCGACTGCACGTTGACCGTGAGACTGTTGACGCCGGCGCCGGCTTCAAAACCGCTGGGGACGAGGCCGCTGCAGGTGACAGTCGCCCCGCTCGTTGCCGGATCGGGCACGCATTGCGCATGCGCCGCTAC
Organism: Bradyrhizobium sp. Arg237L; assembly: GCF_029990105.1. Lineage (NCBI taxonomy): Bacteria > Pseudomonadati > Pseudomonadota > Alphaproteobacteria > Hyphomicrobiales > Nitrobacteraceae > Bradyrhizobium > Bradyrhizobium sp. Arg237L. The sequence goes on from NZ_JAQMIL010000019.1 coordinate 5,794, forward strand.
GGTCGACAGACACAGGCTAGCCAGGATCGCCGCCACGGCGGCCGTGTGCGCGCCGAGACCAGCAGGCAACCGAAACCACACGCCAACGCCCCCTCATTCCCCCGCACCTCGCGGCGCGTCCCTGGAACTCAGGTAGCATGCGGTTTCCCGGCGGGTGGCAAAAATCCGGCGGAAGGCGGCTGATCGCTCAGCTTTCGCGGCGCCACTGTGGCGCTGTCGCAACGATTGCGCGGCGATACGTCTCACTCCGCGCACGGAATCAGGCGTTCGGCGAGGGCTCGCCGGGCACGGTCAGGAGCTGCGAGCGACGGATTCGCTCGCGGTGGGCGGTGTAAAGGCCGGACGCGACGATGAAGGCAGCGCCGGTGATAGTCCAGACACCAGGCACCTCGCCGAAGATGAAGTAGCCGAGCAGACTGACCCAGAGCAATTGCGTGTAGGAGAACGGCGCCAGCACCGAGGCATCGGCATAGCGGAAAGCCAGCACCACGATCCACTGGCCGGCGGTCGAGGCCACGCCGACCAGGATGCCGAGAAGAATGTCGTGCCAAGTGGGCGTGACCCAGGCGAACGGCACCATGACGGTCATGATCGCGAAGCCCGTGATCGCGGAATAGGTCATGGTGGTGATGGCTGCATCGCGGCCGCTGATCATGCGCGTCATGATCAAGGTCGAGGCCCAGCAGAACGCCGACAGCAGCGGGAAGAAGGCGGCGACGTGGAACGCGCTGGTGCCGGGACGCAGGATGATGAGGACGCCGATGAGGCCGAGCGCGGTCGCGATCCATCGCCGCAAGCCGACTTTCTCGCCTAAGAAAACGATCGACAGCGCCGTGACGTAGAGTGGCGCCACGAAGCCGGTGGCGGAGGCTTCCGCGATCGGGAGGAAGCTCAAGCCGGAGATGAAGAACAGCGACGAACCGAGCAGCGTCGTGCCGCGGAGAAACTGCAGGCCAACCCGTCCCGTCCGCAGCGCAAAGAGCGGCGAGCCCGGCAGCATCGCCGGCGACATGATCAGCGCGAACACCAAGAAGCGGATCCAGGTGATCTCGATCGACGGCAGCGTCGTCGACAGATATTTCGACGTGACGTCGGAAGTGCCGAGGAAAATCGTCGACAGCAGGATCAGCGCGATGCCCTTGAACGGCCGATCGGCGCGGGCGGGAGCTTTGCGGGAGACGGATTTCTTCGCAGGCGAAGATTTCTTTGCAGGCAATGGCAGTGGTGCGCTGTCCAGCCTGGCGGCTGCGGCGGGGGGCGGTGTCACGGCAATCTCGGAAGCACAAATAAGCGAATCTGCGAGCCTCTAAAAAACGCCAAATGGCGGCGCGCGACAAGGTCCGAAAACAGGACGCCGATATGCGCGAATGTGCGCGGCAGCACGCCACGCGGTTGCAACACTTTGTTAAGAATCGTGACGCGACTTTATTTTTTTGAGCATGATCCGCTTCGGAAAACCGGTGTCCACTTTTCCGCGATGATGCTCCTAGAGCATCGGCAGCGAGCGCGGCTTCGGACCGCGCTGAAAAGCCTTGTCCAAAGCTTCGATCTCGCCGGCACTGAGCACGAGGTCGCCGGCCGCCGCGTTCTCGGCGGCGTGCTCCGCGCTCGATGCTTTGGGGATCGCGAACACGGCAGCCGCGCGCGTGAGGAAAGCCAGCGCGACCTGTCGCGGCGTGGCGTCGTGTGCCTCGGCGATCTTCTGCAGCACGTCGCCGCCCTTGCTCCGCGGCGAGGGAAAATCATTGTGGCCGAACGGCGAGTAGGCGACGACGGCGACGCCATGCTTCTCGCACCAGGGGATCACGGCGTGCTCGATCGCGCGCTCCTGCAGGTGATAGAGCACCTGGTTGCAGGCGATCCTGCCCTTATCAGAAACTTCGAGGATCTCGCCCAGATCATCGGCGTCGAAATTGCTGACGCCCCAGGACCGTATTTTTCCGGAGGCGACCAGTTCCTCGAACGCCGCGACGGTGTCTTCCAGCGGATAGGATCCGGGCCAGTGCAGGAGATAGCAATCGAGGTGGTCGGTCTTCAGCCGCTTCAGCGAGCGCTCGCAGGCGGTGATGGTGCCGCGGCGCGAGGCGTTGCTGGGCAGCACTTTTGAAACCAGGAACAGTTCGTCGCGCCGGCCTTCGATCGCATCCGCGATCACCAGTTCGGCGTCGCCATACATCTCCGCGGTGTCGATATGGGTCATGCCGAGCTCGATGCCACGGCGTAGCGCCGCGACCGCCGCCTTGCGATCGCCGCGGTCGAGATACCAGGTGCCCTGCCCGATCACGGAGACGTCGGGGCCATGGTGGCCAAATTTTTTCGTGCGCATGATCGCCTCGCTCGTCCAGGTGCCGCGGAGCGCGGACCTTAGACGAAACCGCTGGCGATGTCGCGGCGGAAGCGGAGGACCTTCCGCCGCGCGCACCGACCTCTCACGCCTTCAGACGTTGAGGTTCATCCAGACCGCCTTGGGCTCGCTGAAATTGTCGATGGCGGCGGTGCCGTGCTCGCGGCCGAGGCCGGAATCGCGCTCGCCGCCCCAGGGCAGCCGCACATCCGTGTAGCCATAGGTGTTGATCCACACCGTGCCGGCCCGCGCGCGCTTGGCGAAGCGCTGCACGCGGCCCATGTCGCTGCTCCAGACGCCGGCGGCAAGGCTGTAGGCGGTGCCGTTGGCGATCCTCAGCGCATCCGCCTCGTCCTTGAACTTGATCACGCTGACGACCGGGCCAAAGATCTCCTCCTGCGAGATCCGCATCTCGTGCTTCACGTTGGCGAACACGGCGGGGCTGACGAAATAGCCGCGATCGCCGACATGCTCGCCGCCGGTCACGAGCAACGCGCCTTCCTTCTTGCCGATGTCAACATAGTCGAGAATGGTGCTCATCTGCTTCTCGGAAATCACCGGTCCGAGAGCCGTGGCGCGATCCTGGGGATCGCCGATGCGGAGCGCGCTCGCGCGTGCAGCCAAGCGCTCGACCACCTCGTCATAGACGCTCTCCTGCACCAGCACGCGCGAGCCAGCCGAGCAGACCTGTCCGGCGTTGAAGAAGATGCCGGCAGCCGCGGCCTTCGCGGCGGCATCGAGGTTCGCGTCCTCGAAGATGACGTTGGCCGACTTGCCGCCGAGCTCCAGCGATACGCGTTTGAAATTGCCGGCCGCGCCGCGCATGATTCCGCGCCCCACGCCGGGCGAGCCCGTGAACGTGACCTTGTCGACGTCAGGGTGATTGACCAGCGCCTCGCCGGCGATGCGGCCCGGTCCGGTGACGAGGTTGAGCACGCCGCGCGGCAGGCCGGCTTCGAGCGCGAGCTCGCCGATCCGCAGCGCCGACAGCGAGGTCAGCTCGGCCGGCTTCATGACGATTGTGCAGCCGCACGCCAGCGCCGGCGCGAGCTTCCACATGCCGATCATCAGCGGAAAATTCCAGGGCACGATCGCGGCGACCACGCCGACCGGCTCGCGGACCGTGTAGGTCAACGCATCGTCGCGGGTGCTCACCACGTCGCCGCCGATCTTGTCGGCCCATCCGGCGTAATAGGTCAGCGTATCGATCGCCGCCGGAAAATCCTGCCGCAGCACCGCCGCGATCGGCTTGCCGGCATCGAGGCTCTCGAGCTCGATGATCTCGTCGGCATGCTGCTTCAAGAGCTCGGCCCATTTCAAGAGGATGTGGCCGCGTTCGGCGGCGCGCATGGTCCGCCATGGTCCCTCAAAGGCACGGCGCGCGGCCGCAACGGCGCGGTCGACGTCCGCGGCACCGCCTTCCGCGATCGTCGCGATCACTTCCTCGGTCGCAGGGTTGAGGGATTTGAATGTGCGTCCGGAGATGGCCGGGACGCGGGCGCCGTCGATCAGCAGCAGCTCGTCCCTGACAGCGGAACGGCCGAAGGCCTCCCGCGCATAGTCATATGCAATTGACATCATATTTCCTCCTATCTGGTATACCAAACCTAAGAGGAGATATCCTGCAGTAAATATGATATTTTCTGCCTATGGCTGACGATAATATGAATTTCACTTCATATTGAGAAGATAGGTCGATGCTGCACATCGAGATCGAAACCATCTGGCGATTTCACCGCGAAGGCAGCCCGCAGACGGCTGTGGTGATCCTCGGCATCCTCAACGAGATCCGCAAAACCGGGAAAATCTCGAGCGCAGCCATCGATGCGCATCTGTCCTATCGCCACGTCTGGAACCTGATCGACCAATGGTCGGAGTTCTTCGGCGTGCCGCTGGTGGAGACCCAGCGCGGCAAGGGCTCGCGGCTGACGCCGTTCGGCGAGAAGCTGGTCTGGGCCGGCGAGCGCATGCAGGCTCGCCTCGGCCCGCAGCTCGAAAACCTCGCGCAGGAACTGGTCACGGAGATCAAACCGTTCCTGCACCAGCGTCCATCGGTGATCCGCGTTCATGCCAGCCACGGCTTTGCCGTCTCCAAGCTGCGCGAATTCCTCGACCGCGAGCCCGGCATGGGCGTCGACCTCCGCTATGTCAGCAACCAGAACTCGTTAGTGTCGCTGGCGCAGGGCGCCTGCGACCTCTCCGGCGTGCATCTGCCGCGCGGCGAATTGCGCGCGCAAGGCATCCAGGCGTGCCGCGACTGGCTCGATCCGCGCGAGGACCGCGTGATCAGTTTCGTCACACGCGAAATGGGCCTCATGGTCAAGCGCGGCAATCCGCTGAAGATCAGCTCACTGAAGGATCTGGTCGATCGCAAGGCGCGCTTCGTCAACCGCGATCACGATTCAGGCACCCGGCAGCTTTTCGATCAGCTCTTGGCGCTGCACCGGATTCCCGAGAGCAAGATCAACGGCGCGCAGCAGATGGAATTCACCCATGCGGCCGTTGCTGCCTATGTCGCCAGCGGCATGGCGGATGCGAGTTTCGGCGTCGAAGCGGCCGCCCGCCAATTCGGGCTCGATTTCATCCGGCTGCTCACGGAAGATTATTTCTTCGTCTGCAAGAAGGCGTTCCTCGAGACCGAGCCGATGCGGCGCGTGCTCGAGATCATGAAGAGCGGCGACTTCCATAAAGCCATCGACGCCCTTCCCGGCTACGTCGCCTCCGAAACCGGCAAGGTCAGCGGCGTGAAGGATTTCCTGGAACGGATGCACTCCGATCGCTAAGCTGTCGCCGTCGCTAGACACCTTTGGCAGAGATACGTTATATTTGTGATGATATAACGAATGCTCGGATTTCCAGATGTTTCGACAGCGCCGTTCTGCCATCGCCATACGCCATGTGGCTTTCGAGGATTTGGGGCTCCTTGCCCCGATCATGGAGCGCGAAGGCTGGAGCGTGTCGTTCTGCGACGCTGCGGTCGACGACCTCTCCGATCGATCGATCAGGAATGCCGAGCTTTTGATCGTGCTGGGCGGGCCGATCGGGGTTTACGAGTCCGACAACTACCCGTTCCTGAATGCCGAAATTGCGCTGCTTGAGCACCGGCTGCAACAGGACCTGCCGACGCTTGGGATCTGCCTCGGTGCCCAGCTCATGGCACGCGCGCTCGGCAGCCGCGTGTTCGCCGGCCCTGCCAAGGAGATCGGCTGGGGAACGATCGGTCTCACGCCGGAAGGCGCCTCGTCCTGCCTGCGCCGCCTCGGGAAAGATCCGACCGTGCTGCACTGGCACGGCGACACTTTCGATCTTCCGCAGCAAGCCTCAAGGCTCGCTTCAAACGCCAATTACGAGAACCAGGCCTTCGCCTATCGGCAGAACGCGCTCGCGCTCCAGTTCCATCTCGAGGCCGATCCGCGCCAGTTGGAAGAGTGGTATGTCGGCCACGCGGCCGAATTGTCGGCGGCGAAGATATCGATCTCTGACCTCAGGGCAACAACGCTGAAGCTTTCGAAGACCGTCGCCGCGCAAGCCGAGCAGGTCTTTACCGAATGGCTTCACGGCATCCCGCTAGCCGGCACCGCGCTTCAATCCGGCGCGCACGCGTAAAGCGCGGCGCCCGCGCTCCTTGCCACCAAGAACAACAAAGGAATGACCATGGCAAATTATCCTGAAATCCAGCTCTATATCGACGGCCGCTGGAAGCACGCCAGCGGGCAGCCCATCATCAATCCCGCCGACGAAACCACGCTCGGCACGGTGCCCACGGCAACGCGAACCGACCTCGACGACGCGCTCGATGCCGCCGAAAGAGGATTTGCGATCTGGCGCAAGACGGCGCCGCTCAAGCGTGCGCAGATCGTCCTGAAGGCGGCCGCACTCATTCGCGATCGTGTCGATGAGATGGCGGTTGCGATGACGCTCGAGCAGGGAAAGCCGATCGAGCAAGCCAGGCTGGAAATCCTGCGGGGTTGCGAGATCATCGAGTGGGATGCAACGGAAGGACAGCGGCTCTACGGCCGCGTGATCCCAAGCGAGCCCGGAATGCGGCACACGGTGCTGCGGCAGCCGATCGGTCCGGTGGCAGCGTTCTCGCCCTGGAATTTTCCGATGAGTTCGCCGGCGCGCAAAGTCGCCGGCGCACTGTCTTCGGGATGCTCGATCATCCTCAAGGCGTCCGAGGAGACGCCCGCCGGCGCCGTCCAGCTCGTGCGCGCCTTTCATGATGCGGGCCTGCCTGCCGGCGTGCTGAACCTCGTCTTCGGCAATCCGGCGGAGATATCAGAATATCTGATCCCGCAATCGCGCATCCGGCTGGTGACGTTCACAGGCTCGATCCCGGTCGGCAAATATCTGGCCGCGATGGCAGGCACTCACATGAAGCCGGCGATCATGGAGCTTGGCGGCCACGGCCCTGTGATCGTCTGCGACGACGTCGATCCGGTCGCAACGGCGGCCGCGTCGGTGGTCGGCAAGTCACGGAATGCGGGACAGGTCTGCGTCGCGCCGACGCGCTTCTTCGTCCAGGAATCGATCTACGATCGATTTGCCAATGTCTTTGCCGAGAAGGCGAGCGCGCTGAAGGTCGGCAATGGATTGGATCCGTCGAGCCAGATGGGCCCGCTGGCAAACTCGCGGCGGATCGATGCCATGGAAACGCTGGTTGCCGACGCCAAGGCCAGGGGCGCGCGCGTGCTTGCGGGCGGACATCGGCTCGGCAATCGCGGTTACTATTTCCCGCTCACGGTGCTCGCCGATGTGCCCGACGATGCCCGTGCCATGAACGAAGAGCCGTTCGGTCCGCTCGCGCTTGTCAACCCCGTCAAGACGCTCGACGAAGCCATCGAGAAAGCCAATTCCCTCCCCTTTGGTCTCGCGGCCTATGCGTTCACCCGTTCGGCTGAGAATGCCGATCGTCTCGCCGAGGGCGTCGAGGCCGGAAACCTCTCGATCAACCACTTCGTGGCCTCGGTCGCCGAAACGCCTTTCGGCGGCGTCAAGGAGAGCGGCTATGGGCGCGAGGGCGGCACCGAGGGCCTGCAGTGCTACACGGTGGTCAAGAACGTCTCGCACAAGACCGGCTGATCGATTGTTCCATTGGATGCGACGATCTCAGGTCCGGACGATGGGACCGGACCTACGGTCACCTTCGCTCCCAGCTATTCCTCGAAGGCGCGCTCAAGCTGATCGTCGGATGGGGTTGAGAGCACAAAAACGACGACTTCAAACCAACCGACGGCCTCTGCCGCCGTTACACCGCGGCCCCGATACTCGCTGACTGCTTCCTGCCAATATGATACGCTGATGCTCCCAATCGAGGAGAATGGATGCCATGGTACGTGGCCCCAGTTGTGGGGGCGGGATGGAATAGGCGGCTAGGCCACACGATGGGAGGAAACTATGACCATCGAAAACATTCTGAGGCGGAAGGGCACCGATGTCACAACAATAGCTCCGGACGCCAGCATCAAGAGGGCGGCAGACTGGCTCCGCGCAAAGAATATTGGCGCTCTCGTGGTGACGAGTGAGAACTCGGTTCTCGGTCTGATTTCCGAACGTGAAATCGTTCATGCATTTTCTCGCTATGGCCAGACGGCCGGGTCGATGCTGGTGAAGGAAATCATGCAATGCGGTGTGGCTACCGTGTCTCCGGACGAGAGTGTCAATCGCGTGATGAAACTGATGACGCACCACCGCGTGCGCCACATGCCGGTACTACGCGGCGGCAAGCTAGCCGGCATCGTCAGCATCGGCGATGTCGTCAAGGATCGACTCGAGGATCTGGAGCTTGAGACGAAAATCCTGCGTGATGTCTACAACGCAGCGCGTTGACGGCTCGGGCGCCGGCTCATAGGCGCGCTGTCAATCGTCGTGCTCGCGTTCACATGGACGTTGTCGGGCCCGCTCCGGGTTAATGGAGCCGGGACGTGAACAATGTCGAGACGTCCGCGTCGACAAAACTGCGGAAAGCGTCGCATCCAATAAAAACGTTGTGGCTGTGAACGAGCTCACAATGCAACCAGCACGATCATGTTTTGATCGTAGCGCATCAACCATTGGTAAAATGGGATGCGATGGTCGCCGGAGGGCTTCCCCAACAAAGGGGTAAAATATGAACAGCAAACCTCCCACTCCGAAGCGGGGTGCTTTCCCTACGCCGAAAGAGGTGCGCGACAAAGCACCAAAGTACAACCCTGACGCACCCGACGCAGCCGACGATCAGAAAGGCGAGGAGACAGACTCTTCGCCGGATCAGCAGCAGCATGACGATGCTCAGCGTGGAACGAAGGACGAAGCAATGGAGCCTAAGCGGAAATAATCGAAGTTCATTTCAGCAAACGGAGACATACCATGGCAATTCAGCTTGGAGGAAGTGGACAAGGTAGATATCCCAAACGCGGAGCGACTCCCACGCCGAGGAGCGTCTTGGCGGCCGCCACCCCGCATAGTGTAGTCGGCCTTGCAGCGGCACCTCCCCATTTCATCACGATCCCTCACAGGCTGTCCTCTTGGGGCAATTTCGATCATGGTGATTGCGTCACTGCCGAAGAAGCGTTTGCGAAGGCGTGTCACAATCCGGAAATCTTCATTTCGGACAACGAAGTGATAAGATGGGCGACGAAACATGGGGTGCTGGAGGGAGCCTATCTGCATCAGGTGATGGTTTGGATGCAGGAAAACGGCTTCCATCAGAGCCGGCACATCTACGATGACGGCCAGATCTATTCGGTCGACTGGACGAATCCCTCCACGTTAAACAGCGCAATTGCGGAAGGTCCGGTCAAGATTGGCGTTGCCGCAACCCAACTCCAGACCGCATGGAACTCCACGAACGGGAAGACCGGATGGTTTGGCCTTGGATTCAACAAGGACACCAACGAGGACCATTGCGTTAGCCTTTGCGGATACGGCTCGCTCAACTGGCTCGCACAGCAGCTTCAGGTCACTGTGCCGGCCGGAGTCGACGGTACGAAGCTCGGCTATGCGATGTTCACGTGGGACTCGATCGGTATCATCGACCAGCCTTCCATGATCGCCGTTACCGAAGAGGCATGGCTCAGAACCCCGACAACGGTCGTCAAGCCCGCAAAGACGCCCGAGCAGGAAAGCGTCACGGTATAGCAGGCTTCAATGGAACGACTGCACCGGCGCGGAGCCCGCCTTGACCGGCAGAGCTTCGCGCCGGCTATCATCGCTCGGCCCGGCCAGTGTAGCGCCGCTTGTGGAGACGTGGATTGCTTCGCTCCGCTCGCAATGACGGGGTCTGTCATTCCGGGGCATCGCGAAGCGATGAGCCCGGAATCCATTTCGCCGGCAGCGCCCGCGACCCGATGGATTCCGGGCTCGCGCCAAGAGGCGCGCCCTGGAATGACGGCGGCGTTTGCTGCCAGAAAGCATGGTGGGTTACGCTTCGCCAGCTAGCTAGTCCGCCCCTACAAATCCGCGGGGCGCTTCTTGCAGGCGAAGAATGCGGTGACGGCGAGCGGGACTGCGAGTGCGATCCATGAGGTCGTGTCCCAGATGCCGTCGCCGAGCAAGGCGGACACCAGGCCGAAGGCGACGATCACTGCGATGATCGCCGGGAACAGAAAGATCTGGGTGAGCGAACGACGGGCGTTGATCATCAGAGGTGCTCCGAAACTTGCGCGGCGGGATATCGGAATTCGGCCAATTCACCCACCATTCTACTCCGCGGGCGGCGCGTGCGGTGTTTCGGCCGGTTTGCCGAAACGGCGTTTCGCCTCTTCGCGCCAGCGCTGGAAGGTGACGTAGAGCATCGGCACCAGGAAAATGCCGATCGAGCTTGCGGCGAGCATGCCGCCGAACACCGCTGTGCCGACCGCCCTGCGGCTGATCTCGGCGGCGCCGGTCGCGACCACCAGCGGCACAAGGCCGAGAATGAAGGCGATCGAGGTCATCATCACGGCGCGGAACCGCATCTGGGCACCGAGCTCCGCGGCTTGCGCAATCGGCAATCCGCCCTCGCGCTGCTCCTTGGCAAACTCGACGATCAAGATGCCGTTCTTGGCGGCGAGCGCGATCAGCACCACGAGGCCGATCTGGCCGTAGAGGTCGAGGTTCAAGCCCGCGACCTTGATCGCCGTGTACGAACCGAGCACGCCGACCGTGACCGACAACAGGACCGGGATCGGAATGGTCCAGCTCTCGTAGAGCGCAACCAGGAACAGATAGGCGAACAGCACCGCGAGCGCGAGGATGATGCCGGTCTGCCCCGAGGCCGCCTGCTCCTGATAGGCGGTGCCGGTCCATTCGTAGGAATAGCCGGCCGGCAGCGTCGCCCGCGAAATCTCCTCCATTGCGGCGATCGCGGTGCCCGACGAGACGCCCGGCGCCGGGCTGCCGTTGATGGTGACCGAACGGTAGTTGTTGTAGCGGGTGATGACCTGCGGTCCGGTGACGATCCTCAAGCTCGCGATGGAGCGCATCGGCACCATCTCGCCGCCGCTGTTGCGGACATAGATCTGCCAGATGTCGGAGATGTCGCCGCGGTTGGCGGCCTCGCCCTCCACATTGACCTGCCAGGTGCGGCCGAACAGGTTGAAGTTGTTGACGTAGATGCCGCCCAGCGTCGCCTGCAGCGCGGTGAACACGTCGGCCATGTTCAGCCCGAGCGCCTGCGCCTTGGCCCGGTCGATGTCGAGATAGATCGATGGATTGGTCGCGGTGAAGGTCGAGAACACGCGCGCCAGCCGCGGATCGCGGTTGGCCGCATTGATCAGGCCGGTCATTGTGCTGCCGAGCGCGGCCGGATCCTGCCCCTCCAGCGCATCGAGCTGATATTCGAAGCCGCCGGAGGTCGAAAGCCCGATGATCGGCGGCAGGTTGAACGGCAGGATATTGGCCTGCCGTATCTGCGCGCCCTCACCAAACATTCGCCGGATCGTCGCCTGCACCGAATCCGCGGCCGCCCGCCGATCGGCGAACGGCTTCATGCGCGCCACCATGAAGGCCGAGTTCGGCTCGCTCGCGCCGTCGAGCAGCGAGAAGCCGATGATCGAGAGCACGTGCTCGACCTGCGGCATGTTCTTCAAGAGCGCTTCGACCTGCTTGGTCACCTGGCTGGTGCGCGACACCGACGCGCCGTCAGGCAATTGCACCGAGATGAAGAAGGCGCCCTGATCCTCCTCGGGCAGGAAGCCCGTCGGAGTTATTCGCGACACGCCGAAAACGCCGCCGGCAAACACCAGCACCGCGACCAGCGACAATATCGCCACCCGCAGCAGCCGGCGCACCATGCCGGCATAGCGGTCGCGGACCCAGTCGATGCCGCCGAGCACGCGCCCCATGATGCCGCGGCGCGGCCCGGTATGCCGCAGGAACACGGCACAGAGCGCCGGCGACAGCGTCAGCGCGTTCAGCGCCGAGATCACCATCGCCGCGCTGATCGTCACCGCAAACTGGCGGAACAGGGTTCCGGAGATGCCGGGGATGAACGCAATCGGCACGAACACCGACAACAGCACCAGCGAAATCGCGATGATCGGCGCGGTGATCTGCGCCATCGCCTTCTTGGTGGCCTCCGCCGGCGACAGCTCGGGCTCGCTCTCCATCACGCGTTCGACATTCTCGACCACGACGATGGCGTCATCGACCACGATGCCGATGGCAAGCACCATCGCAAGCAGCGACACGGTGTTGGCGGAATAGCCGAGGATCAGGAGAACCGCGAAGGTGCCGATCAGGCTGACCGGCACCGCGACCGCCGGGATCACCGTGGCGCGCAGGTTGCCGAGGAATAGGAACACGACGATCACGACCAGCACGAAGGCTTCGCCGAGCGTCTTCAGCACTTCCTTGATGGTATCGGAGACGAAGGTCGTGGAGTCGTACTGCACCAGATAGGTCAGGCCAGGAGGAAACCGTTCCGACAGTCTGGTGAGCGTGGACTGCACCGCCGCGGCGGTGGTCACCGCATTGGCCCCCGGCGCAAGATAGATGCCGATCGGCACGCCGGGCTGGCCGTCGATCCGGGACTCGCTGTCCATGTTCTGGGCGCCGATCTCGACCCGGGCGACGTCGCTGATCCGGAGCACCGAGCCGTCCGGATTGGCGCGCAGCACGATATTGCCGAACTGAGCCGACGTCGTGAGTCGCCCTTGCGTCTGCACGTTGAACTGGAACTGCTGATCGTCGGCGATCGGACGGGCACCGATGCGGCCGACCGGGGCCTGCACGCTCTGCGCCCGGATCGCCGCGATCACATCCGACGGCGCCAGATTGAGGCTGGTGAGCCGCTGCGTGTCGAACCAGATCCGCATCGAGTAGTTCAGCTTCGCGAACAGCGAGGCCTGGCCGACGCCCGGCGTACGCGAGATCGCATCGAGCACGTTGATGATCGCGTAGTTGGTGATGAACAGCGGATCCTGCTGGCCGCTCTTGCTGTACAGCACGATGAACTGCAGCACCGCCGAGGATTTCTTCTGCACGACCAGGCCTTGCGCCTGCACCTCGGTCGGCAGTTGCGCGAGCGCGCTCTGGACGCGGTTGTTGACGTTGACGGTGTTGATGTCAGGATTGGTGCCGAGCGCGAACGAGACGGTCAGCGTGTAGCTGCCGTCATTGCCGCTGGTCGACTTCATGTAGAGCATCTTGTCGACGCCGACGACCTGGGCCTCGAGCGGCTGCGCAACGCTCGATTCCACCACCTCGGCGGAAGCGCCGGGGAAGTTGGCGGTGACGGTGACCTGCGGCGGCACGATGTCCGGGAACTGCGCCACCGGGATTTGCAGCAACGCCAGCGCGCCCGCGATGGTGATGACCAGCGCGATGACGATGGCAAGCCGTGGACGATCGACGAAGACGGCGGAAATCATGGGCTGGTGCCCGCAGGCTTCGGACCGATCGCGCCGCTGCTTTGGCTCGATCCGGTGTTTTCCGCCGTTTCCTTCAGGCTCGACTGGATCAGCGCGCTCGCCGGTCCCGGCGCCACGGGCTGGCCGGGCCGCACCCGCTGCATGCCTTCAGCGATCACCTTCTCTCCGACCGAAAGCCCAGTCGTCACCGCAGCGATGGTCGCGGTCGACTGTCCGAGGACGATCCGGCGCTGCTCCGCCTTGTTGTCGGCCCCGAGCACGAAGACATAGTCGCCCTGCTGATCCGACAGCACGGCCGAGCGCGGGATCGCCACCACATCGACCGGCTGCACGCCCTCGAGCAGGACGGTGACGAACTCATTGTCGGTGAGCTGGCGCACCGTGACGTCGTCTGCCGACGACAGATGGGGCAGCACAGGATTGGGGATAATGCCGCGCAGCGTGATCGTATCGGTATTCTGCGCGATCGTGTTGTTGACGAAGTTGAGCTGGCCGACCTGGTCATAGAGCTTGCCGTCGGGCAGACGGACCCTGATCACGACCGCCCTGAACCCGCCCAGCGTCGCGTAGCGGTCGCGCAGCGTGAGGGCTTCGCGCACCGAGACCGGGAAGGTGACGTACATCGGGTCCTGGCTCACGATCGTGGTGAGCACCCCCGAGCTCGGGCTCACGACGTTGCCCTCGGTCACCGCCGTGCGGCCGATCTTGCCGTCGATCGGCGAGCGGATCTGGGTGTAGTCCAGATTGATCTTTGAGAGGTCGACTTGCGCCTGGGCGGCCTGCACCTGCGCTTCCAGACTCTGCTCGTTCGCGAGCGCGGCATCATAGGTGGACTGCTGGCCGGCCGGGCCGCCGAGCAAGGCCTTGGCGCGGCCGGTCGTCAGCTTGGCGTTGACGAGGGTTGCCTGCAATTGCGCGACCTGCGCCTTCTTGGACTCAAGGTCGGCCTCGAACGGGCCGCGCTCGAGCTCGTAGAGCATATCGCCGGTCTTGACCTCGGCGCCTTCGACGAAGTTCCGCTTTTCCAGGAAGGCGGTGACGCGGGCGACCACATTGACGCGATTGGTGGCCTCGATCCGTCCCAGGAACTCGTTGGATTGGGTGACGGGCCGCTTGACCGCCTCGATGATACCGACAGCCGGGGGTCCGGCGGCCTGCTGGGCCTCGGCGGCGGCCAGCGCGCCGAACATGGCGGTCCCCAATGCGACGGCACCGGCGAACCGGGCCATTGTTATCCCTGCAAGACTCACGTTTCGCGCCTTTGTCCCGTTTGATCCGGATCAATAGCACCCGGATCGGGAAAGCCAACGGTATGAACGTATAGCAACGACAGATCGATGCTCTGTCGATGGCTGGATCGCCGCGTTGCACCAAAAAGTGATGGCGGAGGAAGGGATCCGGTCCGCGGGGCCTCCGCTGGTAGCGCAGTGTGGCCCGGCCGCTACTGGAACGAACTTTTTTGGCTGGGCGCTGCACAACCTGTTGAATGTTGCTTGCTGCACGATCGGCCGGCAAGCCAAGCTTGGCCAGGCGCCGTGGGGCCGGTCGCCGGGAGCTTTCTGATGGCAAAGCTCGGGATCTGTGCGGCATTCCTTCTTGCGGTTGTCGGCGCCTCGGGCGCATCGGAGGCATGGGCGGCCGACGTCACGCCGACCAAGGCGCCGGCGGCTTCGGCCATGACGCCGCGTCCGTGCACCGACCCATCGGACTTCGTCACGACCAATTGCCAGCTCACCTGGGAAGGCATTACGGTCTTCGGCATCATCGACACCGGCTTCGGCTGGCAAAGCCACGGTGCGTCGTTTGATCCGCGATCTGCAGTTGCAGCCTCCTACCTGATCCAGAAACAGAACCGGTTGGCGACATGGACCCTTGCGCCCAATGCGTTGAGCAATTCGACCATCGGCATCAAAGGAACCAGGCCGATCGGCGAGGACTTTTCTTTCGTCTTTGACCTCGATGCCGGCTTCGACCCCTACTCGCTGCGATTCTCGAATGGACCCGGATCGATTGCCGCGAACGCCGGCGTCCCGCAAAACCTGCAAACCGCCTACTCGGATTCAAGCCGCGCCGGCCAGTGGTACAACGGTCAGGGCTACGTCGGCGTCAGTTCTCCCACTTATGGCACGCTGACCCTCTTCCGGCAGAACTCGCTGACGCTGGATGCCGTGTTCGATTACGATCCGTTCGGCGCCTCCTACGGATTCTCGGCGATCGGCTTCCAGGGTATAACCTGCGGCGGCGGCAACACCGAAAACTGCAGACACTCGACGTCGGTGAAGTACCGGTACAACTTCAACCACTTCCGGGCAGCGGCGCTGTGGCAGTTCGGCGGTTATGACGAGAACAATGCCTCCACCGGCGCCTATCAATTCCAGCTCGGCGGCGACATTCCGATCCGCGGCAATGACGTGCTCTCGGTCGACGCCATTTACAGCCATGTCAAGAATTCCGTATCGCTCGCGCTGGCGTCGGGAGCAAACGCAAACAACGCGTTTGGAGCGCCGATCCCCCCGTTCCTGCCGCAGACCCTGACGGCGACGATCTCCGACAACACCGCCGCGATGTTGGTGGCGAGATACACGACCAAGTCGCTGAAGCTGTACGCCGGTTACGAATACATCCGATACGAGCCGCCGAGCAATCCGCAAGTCGCCTTCACCGACATCGCAGGAAACTTCCTTTGTCAGGGCTGCGATGCCCTCAACAACACGAACATCAACAATGCCGCGTTCGGCGTCGGCGGGCTCCGCAACAAGACCTTTCAGGTCATGTGGGCCGGCGCGAAATACTCCATAACCGACGATCTGGACGTGATCGGCGCCTATTATCACTACATCCAGGACTCCTTCTTCGGCACTGCCGCCAGAGGCCCCGCCTTCTGCTCCTCTAGCGAACACCCGCAATGCGCCGGGACGTTCGACGCAATTTCCACCGCGGTCGATTGGAGGTTTGCGCCTAAATGGGATACCTATGTCGGCGTGATGTTCACGCAGGTCAACGGCGGATTGGGGTTCGGCTTCTTCGAGCATAGCAACGTCGCCACTACGGCCGGGTTGCGCTTCCGCTTTTGAGATTGACGCGACCTACGCGGGTCGCTGCGACCAGCCTATCGGCGCCTCGATATCGAAATTGGCAAGCTCATAGCCGCGCCGGAAATCGACGATGTGCTTGTCCATCCAGGACCGCGCCTCGGTGGGGTTGCGATCGCTGAGCGCCTGCAGGATCTTCTCATGGGCGAACACCAGACGCTCGCCCGCGTTCAATCGGGAGAACACCCGCAGGAAAGCCGGATAGAATAGCTGGCTCATCGGCTCGCGGCTGAGCTGCAGGGCGCGGTTGCGCGAGGCGCGCGCGATGATTTGGTGAAACTCGATATCGAGTTCGACGAGGCTCTGCTTGTCCTCGAGCGCCGTCTTGGTCTTGTCGACATTGGCCCGGAGCGCGGCCAGCATATCGTCGTCGATCCGCGTGGCGGCGCATTCGGCCAGCACCGGCTCGAAACAACGCATGCTTTCCCAGAGCTCGAAGAAGCTGATCTCCTGCAGCACGATCGCCGCCGTCACCTTCTCGGAAATGTCGGCCTCACGGGGCACGGAGACATAGAGCAGCTTGCCGCCGTCGTGACGGCGGACGAGGCCGTTCTGCTCCAGCACCCGGATCGCTTCGCGGACCGTCGAGCGGTGGACACCAAAGCCCGCGGCCAGCGCGGTCTCCGCCGGCACCCGGTCGCCGACGGCCCACTCGCCCGACATGATCTTGGCTTCGATGCTGCGCACCACGAACCGGTAGACCGGCTCGTTGCGCTCTTGGACGTTGTTGAGGTCTGCTACGGACATTTTGGTCAGACAACGCTTGGCGTTCTGGACGATGACGATGCAGAGCGCGCGAACTCGCGGTCGCGCAAATCGCGGCGGCGGATCTTGCCAGTGATCGTCATCGGAAGCTCCGCGATATACGCGATCGCGCGCGGATATTTGTAAGGCGCGGTGACCGACTTGACGTGATCCTGCAATTCGCGCGTCAGCTCCGGCGACGGCGTATTGCCTTGCCGCAACACCACAAACGCCTTCACGATCTCGCCGCGCTCGATGTCGGGACTGCCGACCACCGCGCACATCTGCACCGCCGGATGCTCGGCCAGCGCGTTCTCGACCTCGATCGGGCCGATGCGATAGCCTGCTGAATTGATCACATCGTCCGAGCGCCCGCGATACCAGAGATAACCGTCGGCATCCTTCTCCGCGCGATCGCTGGTCAGAAACCAGCGCCCGTCGGGACCGTCGACAAAGCAGGCCGCGGTGCGCTCCGCATCCTTCCAATAGCCGAGCATCAATTGCGGGTTGGGCATCTTCAGCGCGAGATCACCCTCCTGCCCCGGTGGCAAGCGGTTGCCATCAGCGTCGATCACATCAAGATCGGAGCCCGGCGACGGACGCCCCATCGAGCCGTAACGGACCGGCTCGCCTGGATAGTTCAGCGCGACCATCAAGGCTTCGGTCTGCCCATAGGCTTCATCGATGCGGATGCCGGTCGCCGCTTCCCAGCGCTCGGCGACGACGGGGTTCATGGCTTCGCCCGCGGTGACGACGCGGCGCAGCCGGCCGAGATCACCGCGTGCGCGGACTTCGCCAACGACCCGCGACAGCTCCGTGCCGGGCGCGCAGTAGACAGTGACCTGGTGCTTGCGCAGGAGTTCGAGCCGATCCTTCGGCACGAACGGGCCGTCGAAAAAGAAAGAACAGGCGCCGCAGCTCAGCGGTCCGAAGATGATGCTCGTGCCCGCCTTGCTCCAGCCGGTGTCTGCCGTGCACCAGATCACCTCGCCGGGACGCAGGTCGAGCCAGTAGATCGCCGACACCCGCCACGCATAGATCGCCCGCGCGGCATGGACGACGGCCTTCGGATGGCCGGTCGAGCCTGACGTGTAGTACATGATCGCGGGATCTTCGGCCCTGACGATCGCCGGCTCGA
The DNA here is from genome assembly GCF_029990105.1 of Bradyrhizobium sp. Arg237L. Lineage (NCBI taxonomy): Bacteria > Pseudomonadati > Pseudomonadota > Alphaproteobacteria > Hyphomicrobiales > Nitrobacteraceae > Bradyrhizobium > Bradyrhizobium sp. Arg237L. The sequence goes on from NZ_JAQMIL010000019.1 coordinate 23,944, forward strand.
TCGTCTCGGAGGCGCGCGCCACTTCGCTGTTCCAATCGAGCCAGCCCGACCTCTGGCCGAGCGCGATCCTGACCGGGATCAGCGTCTCCACGGATGCGAACTTCGCAGTCTGCTCGGGACGGCAGATCGCCGCCTTGGCCTCGGCATTGGCGACGCGGTATTCGATATCGCGCGCCGTCAGCATCTCGATGCACGGGATCGGCACCGCGCCGATCTTCATCGCCGCAATTAGCGCGACGAACCATTCCGCCAGCCGCGGCAGCATGATGATGACGCGGTCGCCCTTCTCCACGCCGTTCGCCCGCAAAACATTCGCGAGCCGGTTCGTGAGCCGCGACAGATCGGAATAGCTGTAGCGCCGGGTCTCGCCGGCGGCGTTCTCCCAGATCAGCGCCGGACCATCCTGCTCGCGGGCGCGGCGGTCGATGATATCGGCACCGAAATTGAAGGTCTCCGGCACCTGCCAGCGGAAATTGGCGCACAAGCTTTCATAGCTTTCGACCGCAGGCTCCTTCGGCGGTGACCAGATATCGCGCATCATTTCCTCCTGCTCGCGCGTTTTGCGCTTGTTGTTCTGTTTCTGCGGCGGGCTCTTACCGCCGCCTATCTCGCGCCATGGGTCACGATCCGCCGTCCGATCGCCCAGCGGTGCACTTCCGACGGGCCGTCATAGATGCGGAAGGCGCGGACGTCGCGATAGAACCGCTCGACCACGGTATCGCGCGTGGTGCCGAGCCCGCCGAGGATCTGCAGCGAACGGTCGGCGACGCGCGCGATCGCTTCCGAGCAGATCACCTTGGCCATCGAACTTTCGGTCGAGGCCCGCTCGCCTTTGTCGAGCAGCCACGCCGTGTGCCAGATGGTCAGTTGCGCCTGGTGGATATCCATCGCGTTGTCGGCCAACATGAAGGAGACGCCCTCGTGCTCGCCGAGCGGCTTGCCAAACGCGGTGCGACGCCGCGCGTATTCGGTAGCGATCTCCTGGGCGCGGATCGCGGCGCCGAGCCAGCGCATGCAATGCGTCAGCCGCGCCGGCGCGAGGCGAACCTGGGCGTGGCGAAAACCCTGTCCGATCTCGCCGAGCACGGCATCGGCCGGCACGCGCAGCCCGTTGAAGCGGACCACCGCGTGACCGCCGACAAAGCTGGAATCGATGGTGTCGAGCGTGCGCTCGATCGTGATGGCGGCATCGGACATGTCGGCGAGGAACATGGTGGCTGCCCCTTCCATTCCGCCGCCGCTCGTCTTCGCCATGATGATCGCAAAGGCGGCGCCCTCGGCGCCGGTGATCAGCCATTTCTCGCCGTCGATGACCCAGTCATTGCCATCGCGCCGCGCCGTCGTCTGCAACTGGCCAGGATCGGAGCCTGCGCCGGGAGCAGGCTCCGTCATGCAGAAGCAGGAGCGGACTTCTCCGGTCGCGAGCGGCTTCAAATAGCGCTCGCGCTGATCGGGCCGCGTCACGACATCAAGGAGATGGATGTTGCCCTCGTCGGGCGCGGCGCAATGCAGCGCGACGGGACCGAGCATGGAATAGCCGGCGGCGGTGAACACGGCGGCGCGGCCGATATGCGACAGATGCTGGCCACCATATTCCGCCGGCGCATGCGGCGCGAATACGCCGGCCTTGCGCGCGAGCGCATTGAGCTCGCGCCGCAGCTCATCGGTCGGTCCATGGGACGTCCAGCGCTTGTCCTTTTCGAACGGGACCACCGTGTCCTTGACGAAGGCTTTCACGCGATCGGCCAGTTCGGACACGCGCGGCGGCAGCGAAAAGTTCATGTCGAGTTGATGCATCGTCAGTTTCCTCGCTCAGTTCCGGTCGTGGCATCGCGCGCGACCAGAAGAATATCTTCGCCAACGCGGGCGAAGTCGGCATAGCGATTGTCCCTCACCGCGCCGTTGACCCATTGGCGGTGCAATTGCAGGAACACGATCCCGAGCTTGAACAGCGCGAGCACGCGCATCGCCGGCAGGTCGTCGATATCCAGACCGGTCAGGTCGGCATAGCGCCGCGCGACCTCGGCACGCCGCCAGAATCCGGGCTGAGCCGTCGGCATCTGCTGCAGCCGCTGCAACGCCGGCGGATCATCCGGCTGCGCCCAGTAGCTCAAGAGCGTCGCCAGATCGAACAGCGGATCGCCCCGCGTTCCCATGTCCCAATCGACCAGCGCGACCGGCGAGAGCGTCTGCGGATTTAGGATCAAATTGTCGAGCTTGAAATCGCAGTGCAGCAGCGTCGGTGTCCGGTCGCGGAATGTCTGCCGGGACAGCCACTGCGAAATGTCCTGCAATAGACCTTGCAGCGCGCCATCCTCGGCAACCAGCGCCCCACGTTTCGACCAGCCGGCAATCGCGCGGGCGATGAAACCCTCGGGGCGACCGAGATCCTCAAGTCCGACCACGCGCGCATCGACCCGGTGCAGCGCGGCCAATGTTGCAACCATCATCTCCGAGAGAATCCCGGGTGCATCGTCGCGCCCCTGCAGCGGCGACAGATCCGCGCCGCGGATGACGAGCCCTGCGCGATACTCGATCAGTTGGAAGGGAACGCCGATGACGCTGCGGTCGCCGCAATAGTGCAGCCCCCTTGCTATGAAGGGCAGCGCATCGGCAAGGCGCGACAGGATGCGATGCTCGCGCGCCATGTCATGGGCGCCCGGTGGCAGGTCGCCGTCGGGCGGACGGCGCAGGACAGTCGGGGCACCGTTGGCGATCAGGAGATAGTTGCGATTGGCGAGGCCACCGGCGAACTGCCGGATCGGCTGCGCCAGATCGACACTCATGCCGTGCGCTTCCAGATAGCGCGCAAGGCGATCCCAGTCGGCCGGCGCGGTTTCCGCGGCCGACAATAGTCCCGGATTTCCTGATAGCGACGGATCAGCAATCACGCGCGCCTCGGCCTCCCTATTCCAAATATCGAGGTTGGAGCCCTCGCCTACCGCCTCCGGCGGCGCGGGACCATTATTGTCGGACCAAAATTAGCGCCAAGACAGCCAAGCTTGCAACTGGCGACCAGCCAAACCGATGCCTCGCTCCTTCGGATTCCCAATAAACTATTGTAAATTATCAATATTTCTCAAGTGGCATCTGAGAAGCCAAATCCACCACCGCACATATGTCGGACAATAAATCGCGGTCAGCGCTCCCGGGCACCGAAGCGTTGACGGTAGGCGGTCGGGCTGATGCCGGCGACTTTCCGGAAGCGCGATCGGAAGGTAACCGCGGATTCGAATCCGACCGAGCTTGCAATCTGATCGACCGAAGCCTCGCTGGTTTCGAGCAGTTCCTGCGCCCGGCGGATGCGCATCTTGAGCAGCCATTGCAGTGGCGTCGTTCCGGTCTGTTCCTCGAACCGTCGCGCCAGCGTCCTCGGACTCATGCGCGCCTGATCGGCCAGCATCCGAACCGTGAGCGCGCGGTCGAGATTGGCGCTCATCCAGTCAAGCAGCGTGGTCAGGCTGGCGGCGGATTTCGGCGGTTCGTGCCGGATGAACTGGGATTGGCCGCCGTCCCTGACCAGGGGCGCAACGGCGAGCCGCGCGGCATCGGCCGCAACGGCTTGGCCATGATCGCGGCGTAGCAGATGCAGGCACATGTCCACCCCGGCCGAGGCTCCGGCGGAGGTGATCAGGCGCCCCTCGTCGACGAACAGCACGTTTGGATCGACCTGGATGCGGGGATAGCGCCGTGCGAACTCGTCTGCGCAAATCCAGTGCGTCGTGGCCCGCCGCCCATCCAGAAGGCCGGTTGCCGCCAGAACGAAGGCTCCCGAACAGATCGACGCCAGTCTCGCTCCGCGCTCCCAGGCAGATCGAAGCGCCCCAAGCACAGCCGGGGAGACCGGAGCGGTCGGATCCTCCACTCCCGGCACCAGGACCGTATCGGCCGACACGAGCTCCTCGAGGCCCCACTCCGTTTGCAGCGTGAAATTCCTCGACCGAACTTCGGTCGCCTCACTGCACACGCGGACACTATAGCTGGCAACGCCACTCGCGCGCCCGAACACCTCGCACGGGACCGACAGGTCGAACGGCACGAAGCCGTCCATCGCGAGAACTGAAACTTTATGCATGGTCACCTCGGAGCGAGCATCTACCACGGCGAACATAGCCGAAGCGCGGTTTGGCGGGAAATGATCGCAGGTTGTCATTTCGGCCACTCACCGAATGCGGGGGGCATTGTCTATGCATGCCGCCGGTCTTGAAGCGGGAAGGTGCGCGTGTCCAACGATTACGAATCGACGCAGTTGCGGTGGCTTGGGATCCTGTCGGTCCTCGAGGCGACAACGCTGGTCCTGCTTGTCGCAGTCGCCGTGCCGCTCAAGCATATCGCCGGCTGGAACGTCGCCGTCCATGTCATGGGGCCGGTCCACGGCCTTGCGTTTCTCGGCTATTGCTGGGCCGCGATCCAGGCGATCGCGGAAGGTGGCTGGAGCCGATCGGAGGCGGTGCGCCTGTTCGCGACAGCGTTCATCCCATTCGCGGGCTTTGCCAACGCGCGGTTCATCGCACGAAAGTCCGCAGCTTTGCGCACCCGTGCGGTCCAGTGAGCCTTGCTGCGCTTTACCCATGGCTGAAGGCACTGCATGTCGTCAGTGCCTTCCTTTTCGTAGCCGGCACCATCACCACCTCGATCGTGCTGGCGGCAGAGCGCGCGAATCCGGGATCGGTCGAGCCTGTCGCGGGTTTTCTGGCCAAATCGGAACGCTGGCTGACCACGCCGGCGATGCTGCTGGTCTGGGCTTTCGGCTTGACGTTGGCGGTCACGGCCGGGTGGTTTTCCAGCACGTGGCTGCAAGTCAAGCTTGCTTTTGTCGTTGTGCTCTCGGCCGTGCATGGAATCCAGTCAGGCCAGCTCCGGCGCCTTGTCAGGAACAAGGTGCTAAAACCCTGGACAACGCTGCCCTTGATCCTCGTCTCCATGACAGCGGTGGTCGTCCTAGTCGTGGTCAAGCCCTAGCCGATCTCGGCGCGCAGTCCGATAAGACCGACCGACGACTCCTGGCGGGACGGCAGCCTTATCGCCGCGCGGCTTTCTTGGCGCGCGGGCGATCCTGCGAGGGGGTCGAGATCTGTTGCCGAAGAATGCGACGGATCTCCGATGCGGTATCGATCTTGCGAATGTCCTCCGCCAGCGATGCTGCGCGCTCGCGGTATTTCGGATCATCCAGCACCGAGCGCACGGCGGGGCGCAATTGTTCTGCGGTGGGTGCGTTGGTTGCCAGATTGATGCCCACCCCCGACCAGGCGATGCGGACGCTGACATCGCCCCGGTCGGCTCCCGTTCCCGCCACGACGATGGGAACGCCATAACTCAAGGCTTGATTGACACTGCCGTAGCCGCCGTTCGTCACGAATGCATCGGCCTTCGACAATGCCCACTCGAACGGCAGATACTGGGCAACCCGCACATTTCCAGGCAACGGACCGCCGAGCACATCGATCGGACGTCCACCCGTTGTGACGATTGCGAGAACATCCGGCTCTTTCGCCAGCGCCTCCAGCGTCGGCAGGGTCAACTCGCTGAAGTCGTTATTGGTCAACGTGCCCTGGGTTACAAGAACGACTTTGCGTGAACCATCCAATTCGTAGGCCCACGAAGGTATCGGCGCCTGGTTCGGCGTGATCGGCAGCGGGCCGACGAAGTGTACCGAACCTGGCAGCCGGCGGCGCGGCAGCTCGAACCGCGGCACCGTGAGCTGCAAATAGATATCGGGCAGCTCCACCATCGCGTCATAAAGATTCATTCGCAGCGGCCTGCTCCCGATCTGGGCCAGGTACTCGTTCACGCATCGTCCTGCCGGGCCAAAGACCGATTGTTCGTAGGTTTGAAAGAGCGCGGCATACTCCCTTAGTTGCTGGTCGTTGCGCGCGGGCGGAATGCCTGCATCGTTCGGGGCGCCGTCATCTCGACGTGACAGGAGATAGGTCGTTCCAAGCAAGGCCACGGACGGCCGCCGTGCGCGAGGACCGAGCAGCATCGGCAACACGCCCAGCATGAGATGATCGCCGATGATGATGTCGGGAGGAAACTCCTGCATGACGATTTTGATGCTCTCATATTGAGCCAGCATGAAATCGGCGAAACCTTGCTCCAGGATCAGCCGCAATTGCTGTGCGCCGGGCGTCGCCGTCATGATTTCCGGAAATAGCTTGGCGGCGTCTCGCGTATCGATGTCGGCCGCGGGCACGAAACTGCGGAATGTGGCGCCGATCTCTTCGACGCGGTTTCGCAGATAGCTCGATGTCAGACCCATGACCTCCCAACCGTCCGCGATCAGGACCCGCCCGACTCCTAATACTGGATGGAGATGTCCCATCATCGGGGACGAGACGAGAAGCGCCTTCATGCACGGTCTCCGTTGAGCTAGGTAATTGAGCCGAGGTCACTGACGGCCCGTCGACTACGACCGGCCAATCACAGCCCCTCATTAGTGTTCGGTCGGTGTTACGGTTAGGTCACCGGAGCGGACGAATGCGCTACAGCCGCAACAATCCTCATCGAAGCAGCCTCGGTTACGGAAGTAACAGAGCGCACGCGGACTGAAATCAGCGCGCAACATTCCGCTGACAGTGTCGGGCGTGGTCCCTCGATCGAGCGCTCAACGAACGACACAAACCTTCGACAAGCAAAAATCCAAATGATGGTGCCTCCAGGCAAAACGGACTCGGTCGCGTTCTCCTGTCTGCTCGGTTTGATGGCCACTCTTCCGGGCTTCGGCACCGACATGGCGCTGCCGGCCCTCGCGGACACAGCCACTTCTCTTGCAGTTCCGGTACATAGCGCCGGCCTGACGATCAGCAGTTACATGATCAGCTTCGGCCTTGCGCCGCTGGCGTTCGGACCGCTGTCGGATCGATACGGTCGCAAACCGGTGGTCACGCTTGGCACCATCATCTTCATCATGGCCTCGGTCGGATGCGCGATGGCACCATCGCTGCCGGTGTTGATTGCGTGCCGTGTCATCCAGGGCATCGGCGCGGCAGCCATGACCCTTGCCATCGCGATCGCCCGTGACACGTTCGACGACACCATCGTCCGCCAAAAACTGTCGAACATCGTCATGGCGATATACGTCTCCCCAATCGCCGCGCCGATGGCTGGAGCGGCCCTGCTCGATCTCGCGAGCTGGCGCGCGATCTACGCAAGCCTTGCGGCACTCGGGATTCTCTTGCTGATAGGCCTGCGCTTTGGCCCCGACTACGGCCGGAAGCCGCGGCCGGCGACCCGCTTCAGCCTCGTGGCGCTTGTCGGAGATTATCGCTGCGTCCTGTCGCATCCGACCTGTCGCGCATATCTCCTTGCCGCCGCGGCGTCCTTCGGCGTTCTCGCCGCCTATGCGACGGGGTCCTCCCTTTTCCTTGTCCAGGTCGCCGGGCTGAGCTCAACACAATATGGAGTCATATTCGGCCTGACCGCGCTGGCCGGAATGGCTGGAGCGTTCCTCGACGGCCGGCTCAACGCACGCGGAGTTCCATCGCATTATTCGTTGTCGATCGGATTTTCCATCCAGGCGCTTACATCGTCGGTCCTGCTGGCCATGACGCTGTTGAACTGGACGCCGACCACCATCGTTATTCTGCTGTTCGTCGCCGTCGTATTCAGCGGAGGCATCGGGGCGCCAGGCCTCATGCAGGGAGCGCTGCAAGCGCTGCCGGAAATGGCGGGCACCGTCAGCGCCGCAGTCAACTGTCTTATAATGATATCCGGCGCACTATCCAGCGCGCTCACGGCTGTTCTCTTCGACGGCCGGACGGCGCTATCGATGGCCGGCGTGATGGAATTCTGCGCTCTCCTTGCACTGCTGTTCTTCGCCATGGCAATCGGGCGAACCAGGCAACAGGCCGTGATGCAGTCCTGAGACAGCGTCTACATACGCCAACGAGCGGAACCCGCCCGTTGGCCCTGGACATCATGCTACCTCACAGCCCCTTGTCGACCTGTGCGTAGCCGCCCTTGGCGTCCCACTTATAGACGACATAATCGATCGCCTTGATGTCACCCTTGGAATCGAATGCCAACTTGCCGAGTACGGTGTCCCATTCACCGGCCTTGATGGTATCCATCACCTTCTTCGGATCGGTCGAACCGGCCTTCGCCACCGCCTGCGACCACACCTGGAACGCCGCATAGGTATAGAGGGTGTAACCCTCGGGATCGATGTTCTTGGCCTTGAACTTCTCGACGATTGCCTTGGCGGTCGGCTTTTCCCGCGGATCGGGACCGAAGGTGAACAATGTGCCTTCCGCAACAGGACCGGTGATCGAGGCGAACTCGCGGTCATTGATCGCGTCGCCCGCCATCAGCACCGTCTTGAGCCCCTGATCCCGCATCTGGCGCAGGATCAGACCCGCCTCCTGATGATAGCCGCCGAGATAGACCAGATCGATGTTCTCGCGCTTCAACCGCGACACGATGGAATTGAAATCCTTGTCGCCCTTGTTGAAGGATTCGAACATCTTCTCGGTGACGCCGGCCTTGTTGAGCGCCTTCTTGGTTTCGTCGGCAAGCCCCTTGCCGTAGGTGGTCTTGTCGTTGAGGATCGCGATGTTCTTGCCGGCGAAATTCTTGGCGATATAGGCGGCGGCAACCAGGCCCTGCTGGTCGTCGCGGCCGCAGACCCTCAGCACGTTCCACAGCTTGCGCTCCGTGAGCAGCGGATTGGTCGAGCCCGGCGAAATCTGCAACACGTTGCCGTCCGCATAGGCTTCCGACGCCGGGATCGACGACGAAGAACAATAGTGGCCGGCGACGAACGGAATTCTCGCACTGGCGATCTTCTCCGCCACCGAGCGCGCCTGCTTGGGATCGCAGGCGTCGTCGTTGACATCAAGCACCAGCTTCCTGTTGAGGAGGCCGCCTGCGGCATTGATGTCGGCCACCGCCTGCTCGGCGCCGTTCTGGAACTGGCGGCCGAACGCGGCTTCGCTGCCGGTGATCGATGAGGCAACCGCCACCCTGATGTCCTGGGCCAGCGCTGCAGAGGACAGCACAAGTGACGCACCTAGTGTTAGACCGAAGAGCTTGACCACTTTCATACGAAAGTCCTTGGGGTTGTTTTAGAGAGACGGCGACTGCGCCGGCCTCTTCATAGCATGGCCGGCTGACATCGGCGCGATGTCACCGTATTTTTTTACCAGCGGCGGTGGCTCCATCAAGGGCGAGGTGGCGCGAGCTCTGTTATCCGTTATCGCCAGGAAAGCGGCCGCGGCCACGCGTTACGGCCGTAGCCGTATTTTCCGGCGTCGGAATGGTCCGGAAACATGGCTGCGGCAGAGTCTCCCGGGACTGATATTTGCCGGGAGATATCGATGTCACACATCGACCAACTGTTTTACACCCGACCATATCCGAAACGGACCCAACGGGCGCCGAACGCTCCGCGATGGTATGTCTCGATCAGCGCGATGGTGACGTTCCTGCTGTCGAAGATGAGGGAAGAACTGGCGATACGCCAGGCCACGGCAGAGCTGCGGGATCTCGACGACCGAATGCTGCGCGACATCGGATTATCCCGCTACGATATCGCCTCCATCCGCAGGCGCGAAACCTAGAGCGTGATGACTTTTCTTCGAATCGTCATCCCGCTCTAGCTCTTTGTTTGAGCATGATCTTTTTCGGAAAACCGGTCTCCATTTTTCCGGATCATGCTCTAGCCGGTTACACAGCGCGCGAGGACCTCGATCGCTGATCGATCGACGGCGGGACGAATCGCGCCGGCACTCCGTCGGAGTGACTCCGAAGCGGCCGCGGAACCGCTGGTTGAAGTAGGAGACCTCGCCGAAGCCGCATGCGAGCGCGATCTCGCTGATCTTGAGACGATCTCCCTGCTCGCTCGTAAGCATGTGCCGCGCCTGCTGCAACCGGCGCTCCAGCAGGCGCTCCGTGAAGCTCTGGCCCGTCTCCTGCAAGAGATCCTGCACATATCTGGTCGAGAGACCGAGATGGCGGGCAACGTTCGCTGCCGAGAAACCAGCACTCATGAAGCTTCGATCGATCTCGGCAATAATGTCGTTAATGCGCGATGCCCGCAGGCCACGCGTCGTAGCGATCTGCGCGGCATCACCGCGCGCGCCGAGCACCAGCGCGATCAGGTCGAGAAGAGTCGTGCGAATATGCGCGTCAAGCTGCGGGTCGTGCGGCGCACGCGACAGCTTCACGACGCTTTCGATATAGCGCCGCAGGTGCGCAACGGCCGGTCGCTGCGGATCGAGAGGCCGCGCCAACAGGTCGTCCGCCTGGCCGACGAGGGCCGCCAGCCGCTCCCTGGAGACCGTCAATGTCGTCCAGGCGAAGGGCGCATCGGAGCTCATGTCGGCGGGCATGCCGTTTGTCCCGAGAAATGCGCCGCCGGAAGCAAGATTGGCTTCGCGGTTTGACTGATCCACCCGCAGCGTGCCCGCGCCGCGATGGAACACTAGGCAGAAATCATCATCGGGGCCGCGGGAAATGGCGCTCCTCGATCGCCTGATCCTGCCGAAAGTGCCGCCGAATCGCGTGACGTGAACGTCTTGAAAATCGGACCAGCGGAGGAATCCCGAAAACGGCCGATCGTCGAATCGCGTGATGTCGACACAACAGGTGAGCGCCTCCACCTTCTCATACCAGAGGGAAAACCTTCGATCGTCTTCGAGCGCTGGATCGAGATTATCGGAGTGGAAGCTTGCTTGATGCATTGTTCTTGGAATTGCACTTACACACGCATGCTACCGGGGCTGATCGACGCGGGCCATGAGTAACTCTGCCGCAGCGCGCCCTGAATCGCTCGCATGCCGCTTCGGGTTGTTGCGTAACGGCCACAGGGACGAACGGTTTAGCGGGAGCGCGCTCGGGCTCAAATCCAGTGCGGGCGAGAACAAGACCGTCGCTGCAACCCCTGCCATGTTGCGACACGGCTGCTGCGAGTAACTGCGTCGAGCTCGACCAGCGCGAGGTCACGACGCGCTCGCCCAGCCTTCACATGTCGCCGTCCCATGACGGCGATGCACTGGAAAACCCTTTCTCCAGGGAAATTTAGGGGCGTGGTAATGAAGACGTTTCTACTCGGCACTGTCTTTGGTCTTGGCTTGGCGGCGGGCCCGACCTTTGCCGCCGATCTGTCCTATCCGGTCAAGGCGCCGCCCGTCGCGGCCGTCCCAGTGTTCTCCTGGACCGGCTTCTATATCGGCGCCAATGTCGGCTTTGGCGGCGACAAGTTCAACTATCCCTTCCAGGCATTCCAGCGGCAGCTTCAGGCGGAAGCGCCTGCGCTCGAGTCGAGCCTCGCCGGCAATGTCAGCCTGAACTCGAGCGGTTTCTTCGGCGGTGGCCAGATCGGCTACAATTATCAGTTCGCCAATAATGTGGTCGCCGGCATCGAAGCCGATTTCGAATGGTCGGGTATCGAGGGCAAGCTCGCGGGCGCCGCGCTCTTCACCGCTCCGGACGCTGTCGGCAACGCAAGCTTCGACATCGGATCCGAGATCGAATGGTTCGGCACCATTCGCGGCCGCCTCGGCTACACCTGGGACAGGGTCCTTCTCTACGCGACCGGCGGCGCGGCTTACGGCAAGGTCAAATCGCACGCGACCTTCAACGCAAATGGACTTGTTGGTCCGCTGCCAGCCGCGATCGCGGCCAGCGACACGCAATGGGGCTGGACCGCGGGCGCCGGTCTCGAATATGCCCTTACGCCGAACTGGTCCTTCAAGACGGAATATCTCTACGTGGACCTTGGCAGCCACACCGTGTTCAACAACACGGTTTCCGACGTCGCCAACGGCTTCTTCTCGAGCGCCAGCATGGACGTCAGCACCAAGCTTCACACGGTCAAGGCCGGCGTCAACTACAGATTCTGAACGAATCGAACATCTGCATGACTCGGGGAGCTGCGTATCGACGCCGCTCCCCGATTTCCTTAAGACTATCTTGACCACGTCACGGCCCCTCGCCGCTTCATCGCGCGCGAATCAGTTCCTTCCGAACTAGATCGGATCGCTGTCCTCTCCGGCTACCGATACCGGCCGGTACGGAAGCGCGCATGGCGTGCGGTAACCGACATCATCCATCACAACCGATTCAATCGATCGAATTGTAGTGAATTCGCCCTCGTTCCTTTAAGGTCGGGCGGATAGCTGGTCGTGCCGGGGAAAGGTCCGGAGTTGTGGTCCTTGTTCGATATGTTCACCGTCGGGCTGTTGGCCGAGGCCGCATGCGCGATCGGTTGCTTGATCATCTTGATCACATGGATGCGGGATCGCTCCACTAAGTCGTATTCCTGGTGGATCCTCGGGTTCCTGCTGTCCGGCCTTGGCGTCATCCTTGCGGGACAGCGCCAGACGCTGCCCCAGCTCTCGGCCATAGGCGTTCCCGGCTTTTTCGCCCTGTTCGGCGCGGGCGCGCTCTGGTGCGGCTTGCGCGTTTTCGACCAACGGCCGTTGCCCGCCTCGGCGCTGCTGCCGCCGTTGATCTGGGCATTTGGCCTGCCGTTCGCGTACCCGAGCTACGCGCTTCGCCAGATCGACTACAATCTCGCGATCGGCACGATGACGCTCCTGATCGGCCTCGATCTCTGGCGCTCCTCTTCCCGGGAACTTTCACCGCGGCTCTGCATCGCGCTGATCTGCCTGTTTGAGACGGTGGTCAGTTACAGCCAGGCCATCGCCATCTTCGTCATGCGCGACGAAATCGGCCAGGGCCCGCTCCGGGGATGGCTCACCTTTGCGCCGTTCCAATCCGCCGTCGCGATGGTGGCGATCGTCGTCCTCGGCATTCTGATGATCGGCGAGCGTTCCGAGCGCCGGCTCCGCGATCTCGCGATGAAGGATCAGTTGACCGGCGTCCTCAATCGACGCGGCTTCTTCGAGGCCAGCGCAGCCCGCCTTGCCAAATTATCGGGAAAGTCGTGCGAGATCGCGATTGCCCTTTTTGACATCGATTACTTCAAGGCCATCAACGACAAGCATGGCCATCCTGCCGGAGACGAAGTCATCGCCGAGTTCGCGCGACGCGCCGCGCGCGCGATCCGCCAGGGCGATATCTTTGGCAGAATCGGCGGGGAAGAATTCGCGCTGCTGCTGCCGGACGCCACGATCAACGATGCAAGGCTCGTCGTCGATCGGGTCCGCGCCACGTTCAGCGATGCGCCGATCCTCCATGGCAACATTGAAATCATGGCCACCGCGAGTGCCGGGATATCGATCGCCCACGCTCGAGACATCGTCCTGGACCGGCTGATGTCGGCGGCCGATTCCGCCCTGTACGCGGCGAAGAAGGCGGGACGCAATCGGACCAGCATCCTGCACCCCGTGACGCCGACCGATCGCGACGCTGCGCCGATCGTCCGCAGCTCGTCCTAACCTGCCTAGAGCATTTTCGGTTCTGATGGAATCAGAACCGAAGCTCTAGGTTCTTGTTTTGACGCGTTTTCTTCACGCGAACCGGTGTCCACTTCGCTCGAAAACGCTCTAGCTGTTGAACCCGGCCGGGATGAAGGCCGGCAGCTTCTCCTCGATGAACTGCTTCACCTGCGGCGAGTTGAAGACCTGGATGAACGCCTTCAGGCGCGGATCGTCCTTCTTGTCGGCGCGCGCGGTGAAGCGCAGCACCAGGCCGTCATCGAGGGTGCGGTCGATGATCAGCGCCGATTTCGGATCGCCGCCGGCCGAGATCAGATAGGTGACGTTGACGAGCGCCAGCGTGACGTCATCGAGCGAACGGTAGGTCTGCGCGGGATCGAGTTCGACGATCTTCAAGTTCTTGGGATTTTCAATGATGTCGAATTTGCTCACCGCGAAACCTTTGCCCGGCGTCAGCTTGATCAGGCCGGCGCGTTCAAGCAGGATCAATCCGCGCGCGCCGTTCAAGGGCTCGTTGGGAATCGCGACGCTGTCACCGGACTTGATCTCGTCGAGGCTCTTGATCTTCTTCGAGAACAATCCGACCGGCGCGATCACGCCGACCTTGTCGACCTGAACGAGATTGAAGCCGCGCTGCTTGTTCTGCAGCGCCAGATAAGTCCCGTGCTGGAACAGGTTCGCGTCGACGTCGCCGCTGTTGACCACCTCGTTCAGCGCGACCCAGTCGCTGAGCTCGACAATCTTGACGTCCTGTCCCTTTTCCTTGGCGAGCCTGGCGGCATAGCCAGCCAACTGCCCAACCGGGCCGGCGCTGGTCGCGATCTTCAGCGGCTCGTCGGCAACCGCAGCGGTGGTCAGGGCAAGCAACAGGCCGGCTGCCTGCGCCATACGCATGAACGTCTTCATCTTGTCAGGTCCATCTCTTCTCGAAGGATCGTATGAGGCGGCCTCGCGAGCGCCGTCGACGAATGATGCTTGCCGATCTCTGCGCTGTCGAGGCGTCGGAGAAAATAGCGATGCGCGTGCTGCCGTTTTGCCCTGGCGCGGCGGTAATCTTTCATCCGGCGCCGCAAATTGAAAACAACGTCGTCCGGCTTGCGTGATAGCCTCCGCGAAACACGAACCCGTTGCCGAGGAACGGCTGATGACGAGACCGCGAGAACTTCGCTTCAACGCGTTCAACATGACCGCGCCAAGCCACAACTGGGCCGGCCTGTGGTCGCATCCGCGCGATGCGTCGATCGACTACAACACGCTTGATTATTGGGTCGACTATGCCAGAACCGCGGAGCGCGGCCTGCTCGACGGCATCTTCCTTGCCGACGTCTTTGGCATTTACGACGTCTATGGCGGAAATCCGGATGCGGCGATCAGCCACGCCGTCCAGTTGCCCAACGCCGAGCCGACGCTGCTGGTCTCCGCGATGGCGCTGGTCACCAAGCATCTCGGCTTCGGCATCACGTCGAACCTGACATTCGAGCATCCCTATCAGTTCGCCCGCCGCTTCTCGACGCTCGATCATCTCACCAAAGGACGGATCGGCTGGAACATCGTGACCGGCTATCTCGACAGTGGCGCGCGCGGGATGGGCCTGCCCACCACTCGTGCCCATGACGAGCGCTACGATGCGGCGGAGGATTTTCTCGCTGCCGTCTACAAGCTCTGGGAAGGCAGTTGGGAGGACGACGCGGTCCGCCGCGACCGCGAAACGCGCGTGTTTACCGATCCGGCGAAGGTCCATCGTGTCAGGCACGAAGGCTCACATTATCGTGTCGATGGCATCCATCTCGCCGAACCGTCGCCGCAGCGCACGCCATTGTTGTATCAGGCGGGAACATCACGGCGCGGCCGCGCCTTCGCCGCGAGGCATGCGGAAGCGATCTTCCTCAACGGGCAGACCAGGCCGATCCTCGCGCGCGCCGTCCGCGAGATCAGGGAAGCCGCCAGGGAATTCGGGCGCGATCCCTATGACATCAGGCTGTTCGCCGGCGCCACCGTGATCGTGGCCCCGACGCGCGCCGAAGCCAAGGATCTGCTCGAGGATTATGCCAGCCATGTCGATCAGGCCGGGCAGCTCGCGCTGCTCTCAGGGTGGACCGGCATCGACTTCTCGACCTACCGCCCCGAAGAGGCCGTCCAATATGTCGAGAGCAATGCGATCCAGTCGATGGTCGAGAATTTCACAGTGCGTAGCGAGCGGCCGGTGAGGATCGGAGACCTTGCCAGCTTGACCCGCCTCGGCGCGCGCTCGCCCTTCGTGGTCGGCTCGCCGCAGGACGTTGCGGACGAACTGATCGCCTGGGCGGAAGAGACCGACGTGGACGGATTCAACCTGTTCCGTCTTGTCGTGCCGGAATCGCTGAACGCCTTCGTCGATCTGGTAGTGCCAGAACTGCAATCCCGCGGCGTCTACAAGACCGCCTATCGCGACGGCACCTTGCGGGAGAAACTGTTTCCAGGACGGGGACCGCGCTTGCATGCGACCCACCCGGGTGCAGGCTTTCGCCGCCCCGCGACCGATGCCGTTCGATCCGACGCCGCCGAATAGTGCATCGACTGTTCGGCAGCGCGGATCGGACGGATGTGCTCGCTACCACGTAGCGAGGTAGGTGCCTTTGAAGCGCTTCTCGATGAACGCCTTTACCGGGTCCGAGTGATAGGCGTCGACAAGCTGCTTGACCCAGGGCTTGTCCTTGTCCTCCTCGCGCACCGCGAGGATGTTGACCCAGGGGCCATCCGCCGCCTCATGCGCGATCGCATCGACCGCCGGATTGAGGCCGGCCTGCACCGCATAGTTGTTGTTGATCGAGACGAGGTCGACGTCCTGCAGCGAACGCGGGAGCTGCGCCGCATCGAGCTCAACGAAGCGCAATTTCTTCGGATTGTCGGTGATGTCGGCAATCGTCGAGGCGACATTGTTAGGGTCCTTCAGCTTGATCACGCCGTGAAGGGCGAGGATCATCAGTCCGCGCGCGCCGTTCGAGGGATCGTTGGCGATCGCCACCCGCGCGCCCTCCGGCAGATCCGCCAGCTTCTTGTATTTCAGCGAGTAGACGCCCTGCGGCGAAGCGATGGTGTTGGCGACCTTCACGATCTTCCAGCCGGTCTTGGAGATCTGGTTCTTCAGATAGGGCTCATGCTGGAACGAGTTCGCTTCCAAATCCTTCAGCGCCAGCGCCTGATTGGGAATGACGTAGTCGGTGAACTCGACGACCTTGATGTCAAAGCCGCGCTCGGCGGCCACTTTCTTCACCACCTCGATGATCTCGGCGTGTGGGCCAGCGGTGACGCCAACCCGGATGGTCTCGGCCCTTGCGGCGCCGGCAAACAATGCGGCCGCCGCAACGATCGCGGTAAAGATTCGCATAAAGCTCTCCAAGTATCAGACAAATGGACTTGGCTGCCACTAGCGCCGATCATTCCGCGCTTCAACCGCCTGCGTGACAAAACGACGAAACGGCTGCGATCATTCAAACCCGGGAACAAAACATTCGCTCTGCGCTGCAGTGCGATACTTCTGTTCTCCGCAAGAACTGATCTTCGACAGCAGCGAATGACGCGGCATGGTGAAAGGGTGTCACGCAAAACGTAGTTCTCATAATTGTCGCCTGCGGAGAATTTTGCACCACATCAGACGACTTCTCCGTAATTGCCACCGGCACGCGATTGATCACAAATGAGGCTCCGGAATTCATCCGCATTTTTTGGAAGCCACAGATATGCTGTTTTTGCCTCGCCAGCGCCCGAAAGTTCCAGCCGCCTCCCGGATCAAACCCGTCACGCGCCGGCTTACCATGGGCGCGCTTGGCCTGCTGGCGATGGTCTCGCTGGCGCGCCCTGCGATCTCGGAGGAAATCCGGATCGGCTACCAGAAGTCCTCGACGCTCACCGCGATCCTCAAGACCAATGGCGAACTGGAGAAAGCGCTCGCGCCGCTCGGCATCACTGTGTCGTGGCACGAATTCACCAGCGGGTTGCCGCTGCTCGAGGCCATCAATGTCGGCAGCGTCGATTTCGGCGCCGACGTCGCAGACACCGTGCCGATCTTTGCACAGGCCGCGGGCGCCAAGCTTGCCTATGTCGCTGAAGAAGCGGCATCGCCGTCTGCGCAGGCGATCCTGGTTCCGAAGGAATCGCCCATCAAAACGGTAGCCGACCTGAGGGGCAAGAAGGTTGCGGTGACAAAAGGCGCGGGCAGCCATTTCCTGTTGCTTGCCGCGCTCGCCAAGTCCGGCCTCACCTTCAAGGATATCACGCCCGCCTACCTGACGCCGGCCGACGGCCGCGCCGCCTTCGTCAGCAACAATGTCGACGCCTGGGTGGCCTGGGATCCTTTCCTCACCAGCGCAAGCCGACAGTCCGGCGCGCGCGTGCTCTCCGACGGCAGCAACGGCCTTGCCAGCTATAAGCGCTATTATGTCGCCTCGGCCGCGTTCGCCGATCGCCGCGGCGACGCGCTCAACGTGATCTTCACCAAGCTTGCCGAGACTGGCGCGTGGGTCAAAGCCCGCCCTAAGGACGCCGCCACCATTCTCGCCAGCCTCTGGGGCATCGATGCCGCCGCGGTGGAAGAAGCCAACAGCCATCGCTCCTACAAGGTCGGCGCGGTCACGGTCGCCGGCCTGTCGGAGCAGCAGCGCATCGCGGATGCGTTCGTCGCCGAAGGCTTGATCCCGAAGAAGGTCGATACCACCGACGTCAAGATCTGGGCGCCGAAGGGGTCGTAACCAAATCCCGCGGCTTCAGCGATGGCGCAGCCGGCGGTTGACCCGGCGCGCCAGATAGTCGCCGGCGGTCTGCACCGTCTGCACCAGCACGATCAGGACCACCACCACGGCCAGCATCATACCCGGCATGAAGCGCTGATAGCCGTAGCGGATGCCGAGATCGCCCAGTCCGCCGCCGCCGACAGCGCCGACCATCGCCGAATAGCCGAGCAGGCTGACCACCGCGAGCGTCAGCGACAGCACGAGCCCCGGCAGCGCCTCGGGGATCAGGACCTTGAGCACGACTTGCAGCGGGGTGGCGCCGAACGACGACGCCGTTTCGATCAAGCCGGCATCGACCTCGCGGATCGCGCCCTCGACGAGGCGCGCGATGAAAGGCGTCGAGGCGATGGTGAGCGGAACGATCGCCGCCCCCGACCCAATCGAGGTTCCCGCAACGAGGCGCGTGAACGGGATGATCGCAACGACGAGGATGATGAAGGGCGTGGAGCGCGTCGCATTGACGATCATGCCAAGGATCGCATTCGCGGCCGGTGCGGCGAACAATTCATCCTTGCGGCTGGTCGCAAGGAAGACGCCGATCGGCAGGCCGAACAACGTGCCGAGCGCAGCGGAAACCGCGACCATGAACAAGCTTTCGCCGGTCGCCTGGATGATGAGATTGATGAGTTCAGGCGACATAGCCGAGACGCTCCGCGGAAAACCGATGTTGGACAAGGAAGGACAGCGCGCGTGCAACCACGGCCTCGTCGCCGGGCACGCCAAGCGTCAGTGAACCGACCTGCTGGCCGCCAATCTCGTCGATCCGCGCCGACAACAGCGCCGCATCGATCGCAAGCTCGCGCGACAGGCGCGCCACCAGCCGGTCGCCGCCATCGCCGCGGACGAGCACGCGGATCACGGCCTGGCCACCTGGTACAGGCTGCTGCTGCAGCCGGCTCGACAAGGAGACCGGAACGGCATCGCCGAGAACCTCGGAGAGGAAGCTCTGCGTGATCGCATGTTGCGGATGGGTAAAGATGTCGGCGACATGGCCGCGCTCGACAATGTGCCCGGCATCGAGCACGATCACCTCCTTGGCGAGCTGTCGTACGACGGACATCTCGTGGGTGATCAGGATGATGGTCACGCCAAGCTCGCGGTTGATATTGGCGAGCAGGTCGAGAATCGAGCGCGTCGTCTGCGGATCGAGCGCCGAGGTCGCCTCATCAGACAGCAGCACGTTCGGCCGCGTCGCCAGCGCACGCGCGATGCCGATCCGTTGCTTCTGGCCGCCGGAGAGCTCCGACGGATAGCGGTTGCGCTTGTCGGCGATATCGACGAGGTCGAGCAGCTCCGAGACGCGCGCGGCGATCTCGGCTCTTGACCAGCCGGCAATTTCAAGCGGCAAGGCGATATTGTCCGCTGCCGTCCGCGACGACAGCAGGTTGAAGTGTTGGAAGATCATGCCGATCGAGCGCTGCGCCAGCCGCAGCTCGCGGCCGGAAAGCGCCGAGATGTCGCTGTCGTCGACGATGACGCGGCCTGTCGTCGGCTTCTCCAGCCCGTTGATCAGCCGCACCAGGCTTGATTTGCCGGCCCCGGAGCGGCCGATCACGCCGGTGATGGCGCCGCGCGAAATCGCGAAGTCGATGTCCTGCAGCGCCATGACGCTCGGCTTGCCGCGATAGGCGGGATAGGTCTTCGAGACGGCCTCGAACCGCACCATCGCGTCTTCGGCGAGGACATCCGGCGCGACGGGCGGAAATGCCTCCGCAGGTCGCGAGGCCGCAAGAGATTGATGCACATTCATTGCTGGATTTCCGGTCTTTCGGCTACACGCTGCAGCGCACAATTACGCGAGCAGGTGCCGCTGGCAATTCCAGATATCGGCGGAGACGTAGGCCAAGCTTTCGTCGCTCGCCTCCACGAGAGAAAATTCCTCCCAGCCGAACAGGCACGCCCGTTTTTGACACCGACCGATCGTTAGCGCGAACCTGCCAACAATGATGTTCCGTCGGCCGCCAACGCGGACCGCACCTGCCGCACGCGCGGGATGATCTCGTTCGCAAAACGCTCCATCTCCGCCTCGAACGGCTGGAACTGCAGCATGAACAGCTCAATGCCGGCTCCGTGGAATGCAAGAATGCGCGATGCCACTTCGTCATAGCTGCCGACAAGGCCCGCGGCCGTGCCGCCATTGCTGCCGACCCGCGCGGTCTTCTGCATTGTCTGCATCATCACGACCTTCGGATCGGTGTTCTGCCTCTGGATCGCCCGCATCGACGCATCCTTGGCGGCGAGGTCCGACAGCCGCCGGTACGCCACCTGGGCCTCTTCATTGGTCTGCCGCGCGATCACGAATGCCGAAAGGCCGAAGCGTACCGGCGCCGAGACCCGCGGCCGCGCCGCGACATCGGCAATCAGCGCCGCGACATCCGCCAGCGGCTGGCCGTTGATGAACCAGACGTCGCCGTGATCGGCGACCAGCGCCCGCGCCGGCTCGGATTCGCCGCCGACATAGATCAGCGGCCGTTGCCGGTAAAGGTCGGCGGGCCGGAGTGCATAGTCGCGCACGTCGAAATGCTCGCCTTTGTAGGTCAGGCGTTCGCCCTGCATCAGGCGCGACACCACGCTGATCCATTCGCGGCCATAGGCATAGCGCGCGTCATGCTCCGCAAAGCCGATGCCCGCCTTTTCGAGCTCGGGCTTGTTCCAGGCGTTGACGAGATTGATCGCGAAGCGGCCGCGGCTGATATTCTCGATTCCAAGCGCCATCTTCGCCAATACCACGGGGTGATAGAGATACGGCTTGATGGCGGCGATGATCTCGATCCGGCTCGTCAGTGCCGCAAGCGCCGCCGCCGCGCTCCACGCTTCCAACTGATCGAGATCCTCCTGATGCGGATTGATGGTGTGCTGCGCGACCAGCGTGGAGTCATAGCCGAGCCGCTCGGCCACCAGCACCAGATCGCGGTTGCGCTCCCATGATGCATCATAGGGTTCTTCCGGATCCTGATGCGCGGCGCGCGGTCCATGGACCAGCGCCCAGATGCCGAAACGAAGCGGTCGTGCCGTCATTTTGATTTCTCTCGAATTGCGCGCGGTTGTTTTCGCCAAAGCGCGAGGAGAGATCAAGCGCAGCCGCGCTGAAAGATATTCTTTGCCGTCCTGCGCGCGCAAAAGAAACCAGAACACTCCGCCACACCTGACAATTGGAAAACCGCTCTATTTCTGTCCGGCCAAATTCGTGGGACATTTTGCAAGGTGTGAAACGGCTTGCACTCACGGGCGGCAATGCGGCGCCCACCGAGTCTGATGTGTCTCGCGCGCGGCATCTTGATGCCACGTCATGCGCGCGTGCATCATGCAACTCGATGAAAACGAGGACGACGTTATCTTGAGTACCCTGGAACAGACCGTCTCCCCGGCCGAATTCGATGAGATCAAGCCCAAGGACGGCGCGGCTCTATCCCCGCGGAAGCCAATCGAGCTGAGCCGCCGCACACTGCAACTGCTCTCCTGGCTGGCGCCGGTGACGCTGCTCGTCGTTTGGGAGGTGCTGGCGCAGGCCGGATGGCTGTCGCCGCACGTGTTGCCGGCGCCCAGCAAGGTCGTCAGGACGGCGTTCAAGCTTGTGACCACCGGAAGCCTGCTGAACGATCTCGGCATCAGCCTGCTGCGTGCTGCAGCGGGCTTTGCGATCGGCGGCGGCATCGGATTTGCGCTTGGCACGCTGGTCGGCTTCTCGCGCATCGCGGAGGCCGCGATCGACCGCAGCGTGCAGATGATCCGCGCGATCCCGTTCCTGGCGGCGCTGCCGCTGGTGATCGTCTGGCTCGGCGTCGGCGAAGCCGAGAAGATCTTCCTGGTCGCGCTTGGCGTCACCTTTCCGATCTACATCAACACCACATTGGGGATCCGCCAGGTCGATCCGAAGCTGATCGAGCTCGGACGCATCCAGGGCCTTGGCACGCTTGAACTGATCCGGCGGATCATCTTGCCGGGCGCCCTGCCCTCGATCCTGACCGGCGTCCGCTATGCGCTCGCGACCGCATGGCTTGCCTTGGTGGTGGCCGAGACCATCGGTGCGCAGTCCGGCATCGGCTTCCTCGCGATGGATGCCCGCGAATTCCTGCGCACGGACGTGATCGTATTGACGATCGTCATCTATGCGCTGATCGGCGTCGCAGCGGATGCGATCGCGCGCTTGCTCGAACGGCGCCTGCTCGCCTGGCACCCGAATTATGGAGGCGCGCGGTGACCCTTCATGTCGTGCCCTCGTCTGTTGCCTCACCGGCGGTGATGGTGACCAACCTGCGTCGTGCCTATGTCAGCCGGGTCGTGATCGAAAACCTCAATCTGCGCATCGAACGCGGCGAGTTCGTCGCCCTGCTCGGCGAAAGCGGTTGCGGCAAGACCACGCTGCTGCGCGCGTTGGCGGGGCTCGATCCGATCGATGATGGCCGCATCGTCGCGCCGCGACGTCCGGCGGTCGTGTTCCAGGAGCATCGTCTGCTGCCGTGGGACAGTCTTTGGCGCAACGTGTCGCTCGGACTGCAGGTCAAGGATCCACGCCAACGCGCCGCAGCGGCACTAGCCGAGGTCGGGCTCGGCGACCGCCTCGATGACTGGCCGCGCAATCTTTCCGGCGGGCAGGCGCAGCGCGTCGCGTTGGCACGCGCCCTGGTGCAACAGCCGGAGTTGCTGCTGCTCGACGAGCCCTTTGCCGCGCTCGACGCGCTGACCCGCATCCGCATGCACGATCTCGTCCGCGAATTGGTCGCGAGCCATCGGCCGGGTGTCCTGCTCGTGACACACGACGTGGACGAAGCGATTGCGCTCGCCGACCGCATCCTGGTGATGCGCGAAGGGCGGATTGCGTTCGAGCATCGAACCAAGGGCGATGGCGCAAGCCGGATTGCCCGCGCCGAGCTGCTCACAGAGCTCGGCGTCGTTGCGTCTCACCATACTGCTTGAGCTTTCTCGGAAGGATCATTCATCCATGTCTGACTTCGCGTTTGCAAAGCCGTCGCGCCGCCGTTTCCTCGGCTCTGCCGCCGCGGGCCTCGGCACGCTCGCCGGCCTCGGCTTGCCCAAGACCGCGCGATCGGCGACCGGCCGAACCACCGACACCGTCCGCCTGACCTGGGGCCTCAGCGGCCTCAATCTGATCGCCAAGGAACGCGGCGAGTTCGACAAGCTCTTGGCCAAGGACGGCATCAAGGTCGAATGGCTCGGACCGTTCCCGAACCATGCACCGACCCTGCAGGCGGTGACCGGCGGCAGCGCCGACTTCAGCTTCGGCGGCAGCACCACGCCCGCGCTGGCCGCGATCATCGCCGGCTCGCCGCTGGTGTTCACGCAATTCGTCGTCTACGAGCCGCGCACCACTGCGATCATCGCCAAGGACGATTCCGGCATTAGCAAGATCGAAGATCTCGTCGGCAAGTCGGTCGCGGTGAACCGTTCGGGCCTCGGCGAATTCCTGCTGGTCGCGGCACTGGAGAAGCACAAGGTCGATCGCTCCGCGGTGAAGTTCGTCTATCTCAATCCACCCGATGCGGCGCCGGCGCTCGCCTCCGGCAAGGTCGATGCATGGTCGATGTGGAGCCCCGGCGTCGACATCGCGCGCCTCGAATACAAGGCGCACGACATCTTCCTCGAGGGGCGCGACCTCGATTTCCAGATCGACTACACTTCCTACCTCACCACCCGCAAATTCGCGACCGACAATCCGGCGCTGGTCCGCGCCGTCAATAACGCCTTCCGCGCTGAGGGCAAATGGATTTCGGAGAACAGCAAGGACGCCGAATACATCGCGCAGAAAGCCGGCAAATACAGCGACCAGGTGCGCGACCAGTTCATCGCGCTGAACCGCCGGTACCGCTACTTCCCGGTCAATGACGAAAAGTTCCTCGCCGACCTGCAGAAGGCCGCCGACTGGCTGGTGGCACGCAAGGTCTTGCCCGAGCCGGTCAAGATCACCGATCACCTGGCTCAGCTCTGAACGATCACTTCATCTCCATTTCGGGTTAAACGATGAACAAGCCTGTATCCGCGCATTCGCTTGGGTCTCCGCACCGTCTCGATCCCCGCTCCCCGGATATTGAGGCGCTCTTGAAGCATATTGCGAAAGGCGCCAGCGAACGCGAGCGCGACCGTGTCCTTCCGTTCCAGGAGATCGACCTGATCCGCAAGGCGCGGCTGGGCGCGCTGCGACTCCCGACGGCAGCCGGCGGCGCCGGCAGCACGATCCGTGAATTGTTCGAGGTCGTGATCAGTCTTGGTGAAGCCGATGCCAATGTCGCACATATCCTTCGCAACCATTTCAGCGTGGTCGAGCGCCTGGTGCGCACGCCTAAGGACAAGCAGAGCCGGGAATGGCAGAAGGCGGTCGCCGAAGGTGCCATCATCGGCTTGGCGACCACCGAGCTGGAGAGCCCGAAGGTCGGCGACATCACGCCCAACACGACGCTGACGCCGGACGGGAACGGCGACTTCCTGCTGAACGGGACGAAATATTACAGCACCGGCACGCTCTATTCGGACTACGTGCTAGTGCGCGCCGCCGATCCCACCGGGGCGATGGGCGCGACGATCGTTCCGGTGAAGCGGGACGGCGTTGAGCTGATTGACGATTGGGACGGCCTCGGCCAGCGGCTGACGGCAACCGGCACGACCCATTTCCGCGATGTGAAGGTCAAGCGGCAGGAGGTCGTGTTCGATGCGCCTGACATCGGTTATGGGGTGCCCTATTCGAACACGTTCGCGCAACTGTTCCTGACCGCGATCGTCGCCGGCATTGCGCGCGCCAGCCTGCACGACGCAGCAGCCCTGGTCCGCTCCCGCAAGCGGACCTTCTATTATGCGCCGAGCCAGACCCCGACCGACGATCCCCTGCTGCAGCAGACCGTCGGCCAGATCGCAAGCGGCGCCTTCGCTGCCGAGACCGTGGTGCTGGCGGCGGCTGAAGCGCTTGACGTCGCGACCGATGCGTTCGACGCGGGCGCCGCCGACGCAGTCGAGGCGGCGCACAAGGCTGCGCTGCTGTCGGCAAAGGCCAAGATCGTGGCGGACGAATTCGCGATCCGCGCCGGCAGCCTGTTGTTCGATGTCGGCGGCGCCTCCGCCACCAAGAAGGTCACCAACTTCGACCGCCACTGGCGCAACGCTCGGACCCTGTCCTCACACAACCCCACCAACTTCAAGGCGCGCTCGATCGGGCAATACGAGATCAGCGGCACAGCGCTGCCGGCCAAGGGCTTCTTCTAGGGGACGATCCGGAAAACCCCACCCAGGCTGCCGTGCTGACGCCGCCGCGTTGCCGGCCACTGCGACCTTCGCACCAGAGCGACCAACCGCCGGAGGCGCCGACGCAGTCGACGCGCTACCGGCGAAGGTTCTTCAACCCTTCGAAGCGATGCCGGGCGGCCATATGCAAGTTCGAGCAGCATGAGCATTTCGAGGCTAGACATGGTTGCGCGATCCTGTTGCTCCGCCATGCCTCGGTCGCTGAAGCGTCGGCGGAGACGAAACTATGATCAGCAAATCGTAAGAGCGATCGATCTTCAGTCAATGAAATGAAACCAGCTTTGTTTGCCAGGACAGGCAATGATTGCGTTGCCGTCGATACGAGTGCTGGAAGATTTGCGAGGATCGCTGCTCTTCCGATATCAAACTCCTACGTTGCCCCGTCAAATTTGAATGCCGTCGCTCCAATCCGGATGTGCGGAAGTCTTGCAGATCACGGCGTATGTCGAGATATGCGTCACCGCGTAGCTGGAACTCGCTTCGACTTTGACCTGGAGGTGTGATCTCGATCACAATTAAATCGGGTCAACCACGCTAAGGTCTCTCGCGCTTGCGGAATGTCTGCGGGGACCAATCGAATGGATGACGAGTTTTGCAGAGAAAGAGCGCGTGCGGTTCGCGCTATTGCGGAGCAAGCTGATCCCTTGATCAAGCGACGCCTGCTGCAATTGGCGCAACACTATGAGCGGCGCGTCCGCCTCTCCGAAGGCAACAAGAATGATCGAGACCCGGACAGGAAAGCGTCGACCGAGTTCCAGAATTAACCGGAATCGCCAGCATCAAGCTTAACGACCGAATGTCATTGAGACCGCGCGCACGGTCGCGATAGCATCGGCCTCGCCGGAAATTGCCCTTGCCGGGACTAACATGGCGATGCCCATCGGGCGATTATACTCCGCCCGATGGGTTTCGTTCCAGCGTTGGAAACACCGCTGATGATCGCCCGCCGTCCAAAGCCATCCTGGACGAGACTTTGGCATCTATGGATCGTCATCGTCCCTCGGCGATCGATCACCGGAAAACTGGTGCATGGCCGCGTGTGGCGCCGGCATGACGGGCAGAAGTGGCTTTACAAGCGCTTCTGCGAAGTTGACAGCGCCGGGTGTGAAGTCCCGGCGTAGGGATTTAGCCTAGCACCGGCAGCGTGATGATCTCGTAGCCGTGGCTGATGCTGCGCTTCAGGACCGGATCTTCGATCACATAATCGAAGCGGCTGGCTGGGCGGATGCCACCCTTGGCGGCGAAGGTGCCGCAGAACATGGCGCAGCCGTCAGGCAGTTTGCCACTGCCAAATCCGCGCTCGATGAGATCGGGCACCGGCAGCATTCCGCTCAGCGCGCCTTCCTGATAAAGCACGCGTTCGCCGGCGATCGTCGCCCAGGATCGCAGCATGATCTGGTCCCAGTGGCCTTCGATTTCGGCGAGATCCCACAGCATCGGCGCCACGGGCTTGTCGCACATCTGCTTGGACACCGTGATGTTGTAGGTTTCGACCTTGCGATCGGTGTGATCAGAGCCGACGCCGACGAGCGTACGCCCCTCAAATCCAAACAGCACGAACTCGACCTCTCCGCTCGACTCGGTGCCGGTGCATTCAATGCTGCCGGCGGTTGTCAGCCTGCGCGCGGCACATCGGTAATAGATCGGCGTCGAGGCCGGCGGCGCGATGCCGATCGCCGCAAGCTCGGCAATGTGCTTATCGCGCGCGACCGGATCGCGCCCGGTCCAGCCGGCGATCACCGCCTGCGTGATCGACAATTTGAGCGGCGTTGCGGCGTTCTCGGCAACCAAAGTGAATTCGATGTCGTTCTTCATGTCCGTTCCATGTAGGCGCGATTTCTTGAGCCGAACTTTTACAGGCTACGATCCGGGGTGAGTTGATTGCGATTGACGCGCAGTTCGATGACGGTCGGCCGATCTGCCTTTACAGCCAGCGCAAAGGCATCGGGGAATTGATCGTGGTGATCGACAATCTCGCCGTGCACCCCATACGATTTCGCCAAGGCCGCGAAATCCGGATTCAGCAGATCCGTGCCGCTCGGTCGATTCGGAAAATGGCTCTCCTGATGCATCCGGATCGAGCCGTACATACCGTTATTGACGATGATGACAATGATCGGAAGCTTGTGCTGAACCGCGGTCGCAAACTCCTGCGACGCCATCATGAAGCAACCATCGCCGGCGAGACAGACCACCGTGCGGTCCGGATGACGCAGCTTCGCTGCGATCGCCGCCGGCAGGCCATAGCCCATCGAGCCGGACTTCGGCGCAATCTGCGTGCCGAGTTGCCGGTAGCCGTAATAGCGATGCAGCCAGATCGTATAGTTCCCGGCGCCATTGGTGACAATGGCATCATCAGGCAATACGCGATTGAGATGGGCGATCACCTTGGAGAGATCGAAGCTCGCCGTATCGGGCCGTGGCGACTGATAGTTGACCAGAGCCTGGCGTGACTCCTCGCGCCATGTAGCCCACGGCTTTGCATCCAGTGGCCGCAGCTTCGCGAGCGCGGCGACGAAATTGGACGATCTCGATTGGATCGCGAGTGTCGGATTATAGGTCCTGCCGGGCTCTTCGGCTGCCGGGAACACATGGATCAGGACTTGCTTCGGCGTCGGCACGTCGAGCAATGAGAAATGGTTGGTGGTGACATCGCCAAGCCTGTCCCCGATCACCAGGAGCAGGTCTGCCGCCTTGACGCGCTCCATCAAGGCCTTGCTGCAGCCGAGGCTGAGATCGCCGACATAGTTCGGGCTTCGATTGTCCAGCACGTCCTGCGACCGGAAGCCTGCAACGACCGGCAGCTCGTTGCGCGCAACGAACGCCTTGAATTGCTCGGCCGCCTCCGGCATCCAGCCGAGATTGCCGACGATAACGAGCGGCTTCTCGGCTCGACTGAGCAGTTCGCCGACCCGCGCTATTTGCTGATCTGACGGCGCGGTCTCGACAATCTGCGCAGGGAGCGCATCGGCGGCATCGCTGATGGCACTAAGGACGTCTTCGGGGAACGACAGCACCACCGGGCCGGGACGCCCCTGCATCGCAATGTGGAAGGCACGATTGACGAACTCGGGAATCTGGTCCGGCGACTGCACCTCGCCGACCCATTTCGTCATGTCGTCGAATGTTCTGACGTAGTTGATTTCCTGAAATGCCTCGCGGCCGCGGTGGCTGCGCGGCACCTGTCCGATGATCAGGATCATCGGCGTCGAATCCTGCCAGGCGGTATGCAATCCGATCGCGGCGTGCATCGCGCCGGGGCCGCGGCTGACGACGCAAACCCCGGGGCGTCCGGAAATCTTGCCGTCCGCTTCCGCCATATGCGAAGCCGTGGCCTCATGACGACAGGTCACGAAGTGGATGCCTGCATCCAATAACGAGTCGAAAATCGGCAGCGCGCTCTCGCCGGGCACGCCGAACATTCGGTCGATGCCATTGATGCGCAATGCGGAGACCAATAGCTGGCCGCCGCTGCGCAAAGCCGTTACCGGACCGGCCGGTTGCACCGGATCATGCTTGTTCACGGGCTCGTTCCTGGTTGCGCGATGGGCGTCCTGCCGGCCGCTCATTCCTGGAAGACTTCGACGCGGCGCTGCCTGATCGCCGGCATCATGATCGAGATCAGCAACGCTGCCGAGATCAGGAGCAGCGCGAGACTTATCGGCCGCTGCAGGAAGACCATGGGATCGCCATGCGAGGTGATCAGGCTGCGCCGGAAATTCTCCTCGACCATGGGTCCGAGCACAAAGCCCATCAACAATGGCGCCGGCTCGGCGTCGAGCTTGCGCAGGACGTAACCCAGCAGGGAAAAGCCGACCGTCATGTAAACGTCAAAGCTCGAATTATTCACCGAGTAGACGCCGATGGCGCAGATGACGACGATGACCAGATAAAGCAGCCGGTATGGAACTGCGAGCAGACGAACCCAGATGCCGATCATCGGCAGATTGATGATCACCAGCATTGCATTGCCGAGGAACATGCTGGCGATCAGGCCCCAGAACAGGTCCGGCTGCCGGGAGATGATCATGGGTCCGGGCGCGATGCCGTGCAGCGTCAAGGCGCCAACCATCAACGCCATGGTGGCGCTGGTCGGGATGCCCATCGTCAGCAACGGCACGAACGAGGTCTGCGCCGCGGCATTGTTGGCGCTTTCGGGTCCTGCCACGCCTTCAATGGCGCCATTGCCGAACCGTGACCGATCTTTGGCGACGCGCTTCTCGAGGGCGTAGGCCGAGAACGACGCGATGGTCGCACCACCGCCCGGCAGGATGCCGAACAACGTGCCGAGGGCGGTGCCGCGCAAAACGGCCCCCCAGGCACCTCGCAATGCGCTGAACGATGGCCAGATGGTGCCGATCCGCATCTGGTTGACGATGCGGACCGATGCCCCTTCGAGATTGGAGATCACTTCGGCGACGCCGAACAGCCCCATGACAAGCGCGACGAAATTGATGCCGTCGGACAGTTCAACGAGGCCGAACGTCATGCGGGCTTCGCCGGTGTTGAGGTCCATGCCGACCATGCCGAGCAGCAGGCCGAGAAAGATCATCGCAATGGCGCGAAACGCCGAACCGTTGGCGAGCACCACCGCCGAGACGAGCCCGAGCACCATCAGCGAAAAATAGTCCGGCGAGGCGAATTGCTGCGTCATCAAGGCGAGCGGCGGTCCAAGAAGCGCGATGACGACCGTGCCGATGCATCCCGCGATGAACGACCCGATGGCTGCGATCGCGAGCGCCTCGCTCGCCCTGCCCTGCTGGGCCATCTTGTAGCCGTCGATCGCGGTGACCACGGAGGTGGATTCGCCGGGAATATTGACCAGGATCGCCGTGGTCGATCCGCCATACTGGGCGCCGTAGTAGATGCCGGCCAGCATGATGATCGCGGAGACCGGACTGAGCGCATAGGTCGCGGGCAGCAATAACGAGATCGTGGCGACCGGGCCAAGGCCGGGCAGCACACCGATCAGCGTGCCGAAGATGGCACCGACCAGGCAGAAGAATAGATTTATCGGCGTCGCGGCGACGGCGAAGCCATGACCAAGCTGGGCGAACACATCGGTCATGGCAGCAGGTCCACCGGAATCTTGAGAAGCCACACAAAGATCACGGCTGACGCCGCCGCGAGCAGCACGCCGCTCACGAGGCTTTGCTGCCAACGGGTCTCGACGGACGCGAAATGCGCAATCGCCACCTGAGCCAGGATCGCAATGATCAACCCGGCGCGCTCGACCAGCACGCCGAAGGCCGTGAACGATAGCAGGACGCAGATCAATGGCCGCAGATGGAACGATCCGATCGGATTGCCTTCAGCGAGCAGTCCCTTGACGGCAAGGCAAAGCCCCATGCCCAACAGAACGAGCGCAAGCCCGAGCGGGAAGTAGCCTGGCCCCATCTCCAGGACGGTGCCGACTGAGAGCGTTCGGATATAAAGCAGCGCGACCGTCGCGACCGCTACCAGCAGCAAGCCGGAATAGAAGTCGGTGTTGTGGCCGCGCCGCCCGGCAGGTGACCTCATGCTGATATTGCCTCCCGCTCACCTATCCCGAGGTGAGTCAGTTCTTCTTCTCGGCGATTTCCTTGAGGAGCTCGCGCCACTGCTCGACTTCAGCGGCGATCTGCGCCTTGTATTCGTCTGGTGTCGTGAACTCGGTCGAGGCGCCGACCACCGCCATGCTCTTCTTGACCTCGGGGTCGGCCGCCATCTTCTTCAGCACGTCCGACAGTTTGGCGATGATCGAGTCCGGCGTGCTGGCCGGCGCCATCAGGCCGTTCCAGGATTCGACGCTGTAGCCCGGCGTCACCGTTTCAGACACTGTCGGCAATTGCGGCGCGAACTCGTTGCGCTTGGCCGACGTCACCGCCAGCGCGCGCACCTTGTTGGCCTCCATCTGCGGCAACGCATCGGTCATGTTGGTGAAGGACAAATTGACCTCGCCCGACACCACGGCGGCCGTGGCCGGCGAACCGCCCTTGAACGGAACGTGCGTCATCTTGGTCCCGTTCCGCGCATCGAATAGCTGCACCGAGTAATGCATCAGGCCGCCGGCGCCGCTGGACCCATAGCTCAGCTTGCCAGGGTTGGCCTTGGCATAGGCAACGAGATCCTGCATCGTGTTGATCGGGAGCGACGGGTTGACGATCACGGTCTGCGGAATCGTGCTGACGACACTGACCGGCTTGAAGCTTTTCACCGGATCATACGACGTCGTTTGCGCGACCGGAGCGACCGAAATGGCCCCCACGCTGCAGATGCACAGCGTGTAACCGTCGCCGGGCGACTTCGCCACGAGGTCCGAGCCGACAATGCCGCCGCCGCCGGCGCGGTTGTCGACGATCACCGTCTGCCCTAATTCCTTCTCTAGATACCGCGCTGTGATGCGCGCGACCGAATCGGTGTAGCCGCCGGGCGCATAGGGCACGACCAGCTTGATCGTTTTGCTCGGCCACTCCTGCGCCGATGCCGCCGTGGCGCTCAATGCCATGCCTGCCGACAGAACGGCCGCCGCAATTCGCATCATCTTTCGTTTCCCCGCATGTGATCTATTTCGTGAGAATGATTCAGGTGATGTTCGATCCCGCAAGGCCGAGCGCGCTCCTGGCAACCGTCTCGCCCGCCGTGAATTCGCTGAGCTCGACCGGCGTCGGCGCGAATTCGACCCGCCGGAACTTGTCCTGATCCTCGAACGGCACTGTGGCGTCGATGCCGAGCTTGGTCCGCACGCCCTCTTTGCTGACGCGCACATATTCGTGGCCGCGCGCACCCGGGATGAGAAACAGGTCGACAGACGCTTCCATCCGCGTCGCCACCGCGTATTCCACGTCGATGGGATCGCGGATGTCGATGTCGTGGTCGACTACGGTGATGAGATCGAGATCCTTCAGCGCACCGAACGCGGCCAGGATCGCGTTGCGCTGAAGCCCATTGTGCTGCCGGCTCTGCTTGCGGACTTGAATGACCGCGTGGAAGCGATGCAGGCCGCCTGACGTCATCTCGACGTCAGTCACGATCGGAATCGCCGACTGCAGCACTTTCAGCAGGCTGGCCTCCAGCACGTATTTCCGCAGGATGATGGTCTCGCGCCCGAAGCCGTTAATGACGTGGTAGATCGGCCGCAGCCGATGCGTGACGGCGGTGATCTTCAGGACCGGCGCGTCGGCCGCCGGCGCGGCGAAGCCGACGAACTCGCCGAATGGTCCCTCGGGGGCGACCTCGTCGGCGAGAATCTCACCTTCGAGGACAAACTCGCTCTCCGCCGGCACCAGGAGATCCTGCGACACCGCCTTACCGACCGTAAGCGGCCGGCCCGCCAGCCCACCCGCAACGGCAAGCTCGTCGGCGCTTTCCGGCATCTGCGAACCCATGGTCGCCGCGGTGAAGTGCAGTGCGAGGTCGGCGCCGATGCAGACCGCGACCGGGAGCGACTTGCCCTGCTCCTTGGCGCGCTCGAATGCGAGCCGCAGGTGACGACCGAAGTCGAGCTTGATCGCGACCCGGTCAGGCCGCAATAGCTGCAGGCGATGGTAGGAGGCGTTGTAGATGCCGGTGACCGGATCCTTCACCACCACGATGCCGGCGGTGATGTAGCGGCCCGCGTCGCCCGGCGCGTGAAACAACGCAGGGATAGTCTTCGTAATGTCAAAGCCGGTGCGCAGCACCACTTCCTGAACGGGAACTTCGCTCACAAGCTCCGGCTTCAGCGGACCACCGAGGGCGCGCTGCACGAGACCGCGGATGCCCCTGAAATCAAGCCCGAAGCCGGCTTCGCAGTTTTCCCTCGAACTCAGGAGATTGCCGACGACCGGAACGTCCGCGCCCTTGACCGACGGAAACAGCAAGACCTGTTTGCCGTCGTGCTTCTTCAGCATCGCGGCGAGTTCGAGATGCGGATCGACCGGCTTTTCATAGGTGAGGATGCGGCCACGCTGTGCCAGACGGGCCAGCGCCGAACGGAAACGCGTATCGAGAACTTCAGGCTGCAAGATCGATCCTATTAGATCATGATCCGATTGGAAGAAATCGGATCATGATCTCATCTCTTTGTTTGAGCATGATCTTTTCGGAAAACCGGTTTCCACTTTTCCGGATCATGCTCTAAAAATTGCCAAACAAGAATAGCTAAGCAATAAAGCTAGTCAAGCCTGCTTGCTAGGCACATCGTGGTGAAGATGTACGCGCGGCGCGCGCAGACTTAGCTGGAAATTCCAAGCGCCCTATCGACGATCACGTCGATCAGCGAGAGCTGCGCCGCGCTCGGCTCGCCTCCGCGCCGTTGCAGCGCGAAATCAATCACGGCTCGCGACGCACTGATAATGTCGTTACGCTGCAGTGCACGCGACTGCGAGGGCAGCTTCGCAAGCCATTGCGCGAGCACTTCATTCTGCAACCGTTCGGCGGACAGTTCGGCGGCCTTAATGCTCGACCGCAATTTCTCGGTCTGCTCGTTTGGCGCCGGCGCAGGGCCCGACTTCAACGTCGTGCGCAGCGCGCGCAGGGGAAGCACGATCTGCTCACGCCAGCCGCGACATGCCGCGTCCATCCCTGCAACATCGGATGGCGCCAGTGCGACCCCACGGCGAACGGCGGCAAACGTCGCCATCAACAACATCATGACGTCGACGCCGCATTCGTTCTGCAATTGAAGGCAGGCATCGGCGATACCGGGCTCGGCATAAAGCTCCAGCGCAAACGCCCAGCTTTCCGCATCGATCTCCTGGCTCGCGCCCGCCGAGGCGCCACGCTCCGGCCCAGGCGCCTCGCCGCTCAACGCGATTCCTTGGTGTCGGCAGGCACGAGCCCCTGCCAACGACTGACCACATCGGTCGAGATATCAAAGAGGTCGAGGACGCGGCCGAGCGTGTGGTCAACCATTTGATCGAGGCTCTCGGGGCGCGCGTAGAACGCCGGCACCGGCGGATAGACGATGGCGCCGCTTTCCGTCGCAGCCACCATCGACTTGAGATGGCCGAGATGCAGCGGCGCCTCGCGCACCATCAGCACGAGCCGGCGCCGCTCCTTCAACACCACGTCGGCGGCACGGGTCACCAGCGACGACGTCACGCCGCTGGCGATCTCGGCAAGGCTCCGCATCGAACACGGCGCGATCACCATTCCGAGCGTCTTGAACGAGCCGCTTGAGATCGAGGCGCCGATATTGTCGGCCTGGTGGACGACGTCCGCCAAGGCCGTCACGTCCGAGACCTTGACGTCCAGTTCCCGGGTCAGCGTGATCTTTGCCGAGCGGCTCATCACTAGATGAGTCTCGATCGGCGTCGACTTCAACAGCCGCAACAGCCGGACGCCATAAGTGGCGCCGGATGCTCCGGTGATGCCGACGATCAGACGCCTCGGCTCGCCCTCAGGCCGGATCGAAATAGTGGATCTCCATCAGAAGGCAGCCGGTCACCGACTTGAATGGTCCATGATAGACGCCCGGTGGGCGGCAGGCATAGGTATTCGGCTTGAACGACTCGCCTCCATTGCCCTGCTCGTCATTGCCGACGATCAGGTCGCCCGAAAACAGGAAGACCTCTTCCCAATATTCGTGCACGAACGGCTTGGTCGTGTAAACGCCCGGCTCGAATCGAAGCAGGCGAGTGCGGCTGCCACGCTTGTTCACCTCGTCCAGGGCGCCCGAGAGGATCTTCTGCTGGATACCGGCCGGATAGCCCGCGGGCGTCTCCCACCCGCTGGACATATCGATGGCGCGGAATTCGTCGTGAAGCTTGTTGATTGCCATTTTCGACTTTCCTGAGGTTTAGGCGACCGCCCGGGACGATGAAGCCGGTTTTTGGTCATTGGTCAATTCGTCCGCCAGATCGTAACTCGACAGCATCTTGTCGAGCAACGCCGCCGACTTCTGCCAGTCATAGGTGCGGAAGGCATGCCCCTTGGTGACGAAGGTCGCACCGGCATAGAACATTTCATATTGCGCATGCCGCGAGGCGAATTCCGAGCCGACCGCATCCCAGGCGAGCTTGTAGAACTTCACCTTGTCCACGGCGCCGGCGGCCGGCGACTGCTGGGTCTTGCCGATCAGCTTGGCCAGATCCGGATTGTCGAAATCCTTCACGGAGGACGGCAGCATGATCATGCCGCCGCCGGCAAGTTCGCGCAGCGCGTTGATGATCTTGGCATAGAGCTGCTGCGTCATGGTCTGCGCCCCGTAGAGCATCTGCCGATCCGGCACGAAATAGGCGCCGCGCTGCTGGCCCTTGGTCTCCATCGCGACCATGAACGCTTCCACCATGCTGACTTCGGCCGCAAGCTGGCCGAGCGTCTCCTTGACCTGCGGGAAACCGATGATGCCATTGGTTTCCGCGATACGGTGCGCGATTCCTGCAAGGAAGCGCAACTTGATCGAGAGGCGGATCATGGCCTGGTAGTTCTGATAAACATGTGCCGGCGTGACATGGAACTGCTTCTGGCACATCGCGATATCATCGACGATGAACACCCTGTTCCAGGGCACCTTGACGTCGTCGAAATACAGAACCGCATCGTTCTCGTCGAAGCGGCTCGCCAGCGGGCTGTCGAACACCGCCCCCGCCGCCGCCTCGTAGGATTTGCGCGAGAGGATCTTCAATCCCTTGGTGTTCATCGGGATCGCAAAGGAGATCGCGTATTTTTCATCGCCCGGCTGCAACGGCTGGATGCAGGTGACGAACACCTCGTTGGCCATGATCCCGCCGGTCGCCAGCATCTTGGCGCCGCGCACGGTGATGCCGTCGGCATCGCGCGACACGATGCCCGCGCTCAGGTATGGATCGGCCTGCCCGGCGGCGCTCTTCGAACGGTCCGCCTGTGGATTGATGATGACGTAAGTCAGATAGAGATCGTTGTCGCGAGCATAGCGGTAATAGTCTGCAAGCGCCTTGGCGCGCTCCTTGTCATAGGCCTCGAAAACCTCGAGCCCCATATACATGCCCGCGATGCATGAGGCGACATGGTCCGGCGCCCGGCCCATGAAGCCGGCATGCAACTCGGTCCAGGCTTCCAGGCCGCGCCGGCGCCTGACCAGCGCGTCGTAGCTGCCGGGCAACTCCCAGATGCGATTGGCGCGCGTGCCGGTGTCGGTCTCGAATGTCATGAGATCGCGATTTTCCGGCGCGCTCTGGAAGTCGAACATCCGACCGACTGAGGCCACCGCGCCGCGGAACGCCAGGTGAGTGGTGACATCGGTCACCAGTTCGCCATCAAGATAAACTTCGCGTCCGTCGCGTAGGCTCGCAATGTGCTGTGCGCCAGTCTTGATCATGAAGGCCTCGAGATCCCCTGGATGGATTTAGTAGTGCATTGGAAGCGGCCATTCCGGGCTGCTTTCGGTTCCGGCGAGGCTGCGATAGGCCCCACCAAAGAATATAAGCGGTTCTTTGGGAGGATGGGCGGAAAACCGCACGACCCTCCCGACGAAGATCACATGGTCACCTCCGTCATACTGCGCATAGGGCACGCATTCGAAATGCGCCAGCGCGCCGGCGAGCAGCGGCGCCGACATATGGCCGATCGTGTGCTCCACCGCGGTCCATTTGTCGCCGAGCGCCCGGGCGAATTGGTTCGACAGATGTTGCTGATCATGACCCAGGATGTTTACGGCATAGCCCTTGGCTTCCGTCATCGCAGCCAAACTGAATGCCTTGCGGTCGATCGAGAACAGAATCAGTGGAGGATCGACCGAGACGGAATTGAACGAGCTCATGGTCAACCCGATCGCGCTTCCGTCGGCGGCCTGCGCGGTGATGACGGCAACCCCGGTGGCAAACTGCCCCAACGCCCGGCGGAAGGCGCGCACATCGAGATCTGAGGTTGCGGTCATCAGGAGTCACAAGCCCATAATTAGCTTTATAACAAAGCTATATTATCGAGGCAAAAAGACCGCTGTCAAGCAAGCCGACGCCGAACTTTGCGGCAGCGCAACGCAAGCCGTTCGCGCTTGTGCCAGACGTTACATCGCGGCGCAACAGCGAGGAACTCATGCCGACGAAGACAAGATCACGGACGGCCAAGACCAATCGGAAGGCACAAAAGCCTCGAATTGAGCCAACGGTCTCGATCCCGCATTTGATGGTGGATGGGTCCGACTGGGCCTTCCGACGCTTCATTCACGACGCGCTCGGCTTTTTTGCAAGGTTGCAGACAGTACGGAGTCAACTTGGCGCAGTGATCGGACTGTCCGGAACGCAATATACGGTTCTGATCGCGGTCGCACATCTGAGCGGCAAGGACAGGAAGATTGGCGTGAACCAGGTCGCCGAACATCTGCATTTCAGCGGCGCGTTCGCCACAATCGAGATCAACAAGCTCGTCGCCAGGGGCCTTGTCCACAAGGACGCCGATTCGGAGGATCGGCGACGGGTCATCCTCGCGGTAAGCCCGAAGGGCCGAACCCTGCTCAGCGAGTTGGCGGCGGTACAGCGTCCGGTCAACGACATGCTGTTTCGCGGGTTGTCGGCAACCGACTTCCGAAAAATGCGCAAGCTGATGACCGGCATGGTCGATGCCGCGGACGAGGCCGCACACCTGATCGAGAATACATTGCGTGGCCGCCAACGCGCGCTGTGGGATCGTGAGGCTTCGTGACTGGGCTACCTCGGCTCGCGCGCTCCCCGCATCCACCTCAGGTTAGCACCTGGCCCATGCCCTCGCTTCGCAACTAAGCTATTGCCCAAACATATTTGATGCGGCAGATTTGCGGCGGCAGTTTTGGGAGAGACCATTTAAAATGAAACTCGATGTCAGGCGCCTGCTCTGTTTCACCGATCACAAGGAGGTCGAGGCTGGCCAGCGCCACGCCAGGCCGCTGCGCCGCGTTGCCGCGGTCGCGATCATCCAGAATCCCTATGCCGGCCGCTACGTCGAAGACTTGTCCGAAGGGACGGCTGCCAGCGCGGAGATTGGAGCAGTGCTGGCCAAGCTGGCGATCGAGGCGCTCGGGCCGCACAAGGCTGAAAGCTATGGCAAGGGCGGCGTCGTCGGCCTCGGCGGCGAACTCGAGCATGCCAACGCCTTGCTGACCACGACCTTTGCGACGCCGCTACGGGAGGCCGTCGGCGGCGCCAAGGCCTGGATCCCCTCCTTCACGAAACTCGCGGCGCCTGGGTGCCTGATCGATGTTCCATTGGCCCATAAGGACGCCCTTTACGTCCGCTCACACTACGACGGCGTCTCGGTGACGCTGCCGCCGGACGCGCCGGCCGCCGACGAAATCGCGCTGATCGTCTGCCTCGCCAATCGCGGCCGCCTCAACGCGCGCGTTGGAGGCCTATCCGCCGACGCCATCGTCGGCGAGGACGGACTGCACTGACCCTAGCGAGACGGAAACACTCCATGCGCACCGCGATCGTCAATATCGGCACTATCGTTACGGGCGACCTCGCCATTCCCTTCGCGAAGGGCGACGGCATTCTGATCAACGACGGCAAGATCGTCGAGATCGGAACGCTTTCTGCTGACGCGGTCGCAGCTTGCGACGTGGTGATTGATGCCGCGGGAACGACGGCGATGCCCGGACTGATCGACAGCCACGTGCACATCACGTTCGGCGATTACACCCCGCGCCAGCGCGTCGTCGGCTATCTCGAAAGCTATCTGCACGGCGGCACGACGACGGCGATCACCGCATCGGAGGTGCATGTGCCGGGCCGGCCGAAGGATGCGGCCGGCGTCAAGGCGCTAGCGCTGGCGGCGCGGGCCTGCTTCCTGGATTATCGTCCCGGCGGCGTGCGGGTTCATGCCGGCTCGGTCATTCTCGAGCCTGGCCTCACTGAAGGTGATCTCGAGGAACTCGCAGGTGCCGGCATCTGGCTTGCCAAGGCTGGGTTCGGCGCATTTGCCACGCCCTTCGACTATGCACCATTGATGCTGGCGGCGCGACGATTGGGCATGGTGACCACCATGCACACCGGCGGCTCGTCAATCCCAGGCTCGTCAGGGATCTGGGCCGAGCATGTGCTGGCGTCCAATCCCACCGTGTCCTTTCACGTCAATGGCGGTCCGGTGGCAATGCCGGAGGCGGGCTTTGCCCGGCTGGTCAACGAGAGCACCATTGCCTTGCAGCTTTGCACCGCGGGCAATCTGCGCACCGCGCTGCTGACGGCCAAACTGCTCGATGATGCGGGCCAGCCGGAGCGGCTGTTGATCGCCACCGATACGCCGACCGGAAGCGGCATCATGCCGCTCGGCATGTTCTACACGATCAGCCACCTCGCAAGCCTCGGCGGCATGCCGCCGGAACAGGCGATCGCCGCGGCGACCGGCAACAACGCGCGCGTCTATCGGCTCAACACCGGCCTGCTGCAGCCCGGCAAGGACGCCGACGTGCTCCTCATCGATGCCTGCGCCGGCGGCTCGCAGGATGACGCCTTGTCGGCATTGCGTAACGGCGACGTCCCCGCGGTATCAGCCGTATTGACGGCAGGCGTTCCGCGCTTTGTGGGTCGCAGCCGCAACACGCCGGCCGGCATCCGCAACGTGCGCGTCGCGGAAAACCGCCTGCCCCGCGACTTCTCAGGCGCCGCGCATTAGACCTGACGCGTTTTCTTCACGCGAACCGGGGTCCACTTCGCTCGAAAACGCTTCTAATTCTCGAAATCCGGCAACCGGTACTTGCTCGCCAATCGGTCGGCGAGGCCTGAGGCGCGATCCCAGTCATAGGTGCGATAGCTGTGACCGCGGGTGACGAACTGCGCACCGGCGTAGAACATCTCGTACTGCAGATGGCGCGAAGCGAATTCCGAGCCGACCGCATCCCAGGTCATTTTCAGCATCTTGACCCGCTGCTCGCCGCTCATCGCCGGCGAGATCTGAGTGAGCGAGATGATGTCGGCCAGGTCCGGATTGGCAAAATCCCGCACCGATGACGGCAGCATCAACAGCGCTCCACCGGCCAATTCCCTGATAGTGCTGATGATCTGCGGGTACATTTCCTGCGACTGGACCTGCGCCGCATAAAGCAGATGCTTGTTGGGCAGGAAATATTCGCCGCGCATGGCGCCGCCGGCTTCCATGCCGAACACCATGCCCTCGATCAGCGCGGCCTGCGACGCGAGCTTGCCGAGCGTATCGACCACCGGCGGGAAATTGATGGTGCCGATGGTCTGCGCAATGCCGCGCGCCAGGCCGACCAGAAACCGCAGCTTGACCGAAAGCCGGATCTGCGCCTGATAGTTCTGATAGATGTGCGCCGGCGTATCGTGGAGCTGCGCTCGGCACATGTCGGTGTTGCGCAGCAGGAAGACGCGTTCCCACGGCACCTTGACGTCGTCGAAGAACACCAGGGCATCGTTCTCGTCGTAGCGATAGGCGAGCGGATTATCGTATTCGCTGACCGCGTGCGCCTCGAACGACTTTCGCGACAGCATTTTCAATCCCTTGGTGCCCATCGGCAGCGCACAGGAAAATGCCAGATGCTCCTCACCCGGCCGGAGCGGCTGGCCGGAGCCCACAAACAGCTCATTCGCCATGATCGCACTGGTGGCAAACAGCTTGGCGCCGCGAATGGTGATGCCGGAAGCGTCCTCGTCGACGATACGGGCCACCATGTCCTCGGCGCCCTTGCCCTGACTGCCAAACGCCTTGGAGCGGTCGCCCTGCACGTTGTTGATGACGTAAGTCATAAACAGGTCGCTCTTGCGGGCGTAGTCGAACCAGTCGCGAAACGCCTGAGCGCGCTTCGGGTCATAATTTTCGAAAACCTCGATGCCCATCATCATGCCGGACATCGAAGACGCGACGTGGTCCGGTGACCGGCCGAGATAGCCGCATGACAATTCGGCCCACTCCACCAGCGCCTTTCGACGCTCGACCAGATCCTCATAGCTCCTCGGGAGCTGCCAGGCGCGGCTGATGCGCCGGCCGCCGCCGACGTCAAAAGTCATCCGCTCCAGATTGTCGGGATGCGCCTGATAATCGTACAGCACACCGGCCGACTCGACGGCATGACGGTAGGCAGGATGCGTCGATACATCGGCGACGCGCTCGCCGTCGAGAAAGACCGCCCTGCCGTCCCGCACGCTTGCGACGTGCTCGGCGCCGTTCTTGACCAAACCGCCCGCAGCCGCCCCGGATGATGCCTCGTCCATCGCGATCCCCAAAAAAGAACATCGAACAAATGGCACCTCGTGCCAGCCCGATGCAGGATTAGATAGCTAATATCCGAAGCTATTATGAACTGAATGTCAAGGCGGCAATAAACGCTGTGCCCATCCGGGCACAAGCATTGCAATTACAAGCATTGCAATTGCCATTGGGAGCGTTCAATCTTCCGACGAACCCAATCAATGAGATGATCCCTTGGCCAAGACAGCAGCGCGCGCCATCACCACCAAGCCCGGCGCCGGACGCATCACCCATCGCACTGCGCTCACGACCTCCCGCCCTGAACTGCTCGTAGACGGCTCCGACCAGCAGTTTCGCAAACTGGTGCACAGCCTGTTCGGATTTCTGGCCCGGCATCAGACCCTGCGCGACGGCCATGCCGCCGTCATCGGCCTTCCCGGAATCGAGTACACCACGCTGATCGCGATCCGGCATCTGGCGGCGCAAGGCGACGTCCACGTCAAGACCGTCGCCGACCACCTCCATCTCAGTGGCGCC
This sequence comes from Bradyrhizobium sp. Arg237L, assembly GCF_029990105.1. Taxonomy (NCBI): domain Bacteria; kingdom Pseudomonadati; phylum Pseudomonadota; class Alphaproteobacteria; order Hyphomicrobiales; family Nitrobacteraceae; genus Bradyrhizobium; species Bradyrhizobium sp. Arg237L. The sequence goes on from NZ_JAQMIL010000019.1 coordinate 65,900, forward strand.
TTCGTCACCACCGTGACCAACAAGCTGGAAAGCAAGGGCTTGATCGAAAAGGCGGCGCATCAGGGCGACCGCCGACGGCTCTCGCTCAGCGTCACGTCGCGGGGCGTCGAATTGCTCGAGCGGCTGGCGCCGACGCAAATGCAGGTCAACGACGCAGAATTCGGCTGCCTGAGCGCGCGTGAGTTCGAGCTGCTGCTCGACCTGGTGCAGCGCCTGGTCGAGTCGAGCGACCGCGCTATCGCACTGCAGCGATACCTGGCCGAAACCAATATCCAGCCGATCGCCCCGCCGTCGCGCAAACCCGCGTCGAAGCCGCGGAAGACCGGCAAGGCGTGACAGGTTGCCGCAAACTTCACCGCGGTTGCCGAAAAAATAGCTTCTAAAGAGAACTAATTTGCAAAGCTGCGAAATTTTCGTTTGTCAAAGAGCCAAATCTATTGGAGCATTGGGAACGCCGCGGGGCCACTGGCACGCCGCGTGCATTGCAGGCTTCCGAGATCGGCTGCTGTAGGCAGCCATGGTTAACAGCAACGGAAAGAAGTCGATGTTGAAGGTCATATTGAACCCGTCGCGGCTGCTAGGCACCCTCGCCGTGATCTCGCTGAGCGTGGGCAGCGCGTTGGCGCAAACTCCGGAGATCGCGCTTGGTGCGATCGTGCCGAGCAGTGGCCCGTTCGCCGAATGGGGCCGCAGCAACAGCGTCACGCTGCGGATGCTGGAGAAGCAGACCAACGATGCCGGCGGCATCAACGGCGCCAAGCTGAAGATCACCATTCTCGACGACGGCGCCAAGCCGGCCCAGGCGGCGAGCTCGCTGCGCAAACTGGCGGGCGACGAAAAGGTTCTCGCAGTCGCAGGCCCGCTGACCAGCAGCGCCGCCGAAGTGACGTTTCCGGTCGCCAATGAGATGAAGGTGGTCGCAACCTCGCAGGCCTCCTCGAAACCGGGAGTGGCCAAGCTGAATCGCCCCTGGGCCTTCCGCAATACGATCGACGAAGGCGTGCTCGCCAAAACGACGGTGCCGTATTTCAAGAAGGCGTTCAACATCAAGACCGTCGGCATTATCTTCGATGCCAAGGATGCCACCGCGTCGACCGTCGGCAAGGCGATCATGCCCGCCGTGCTAAAGGCGAACGAGATCGCCATCGTCAACGAATCCGACCCGCTATCGTTCAACACCGGCGATCTCGACGTCAGCGCCCAGATCACCAAGCTGAAATCGCTGAACCCGGACGGTGTGGTCGTCAGCGCGGACTATAGCCAGGCCATCACCGTGCTGCGCGAGATGAAGCGCCAGGGCTTGATCAAGCCGGTGGTCGGCGCCACCCAGTTGATTTCGTCGGCGATCCTCAAGGCCGCGCCGGAAATTCCGATCATTGCGCCGGCGACCTTCTTCGCCACCATGAAAGGCGAAGCGGCCGAGAAGTTCGTCGCCAATCTGCAGCCGCTGTTGCGCAAGGAGAGCGGTTTGCCGGCCGAGATCGAACCGAGCATGTATGACGCCAACATCTATGAGATCGTCAGCATGTATATCGATGCGATCAAGAAGTCCGGCGTGACCGGCAAGCCTGCAGACGTCGAGGCCGACCGCACCAAGGTTCGGGACCATCTAGCCAAGCTGGAGGGCTTCCAGGGTCTCGGCGGCCCGATCGGCTTCAACGACGACGGCGACGCGATCAAGGCGTTCTACGTGCTGCAGGGTCAGAACGGCGCCTGGGACACCAAGGTCCGCGGCTGCAGCTCCGCACCCAACCACGCCGGCTGCTGATCGACGCCGCAGCCATTCGGTGCCCGGGTTTTGCCCGGCCACTCTCTTTAACATCCGACCGACTGAAAACTTCATGCTGTGGCAGCAACTCGTGAACGGCCTCACGCTCGGAGCGATCTACACGCTGCTGGCGCTGTCGTTCTCCATCGTGATGGGAATTCTCGGCATCCTCAATCTGGCGATCGCCGAACTCTTCATGATCGGCGGCTATTTCGGATTCACGCTGATCGCCGCGAACTTTCCCCTTCCTGTCGCCGTGCTCGGCGGCATGGCAGGCGCGGCCATTGCGGCCATGGTGATCGAGAGGATTGGCTATCAGCCGCTGCGGGGCACCCCTGTTGTCACACCGATGCTGAGCACGCTCGGCTTCTCGATCATCCTGCAGAACGTCGCGACAAATCTCTGGGGCTCCGACCCGTTGCAATTGCCTGACGAATATCTGGGGCGGCAGTATACACTCGGCCCGGTCAATATCGGCCAGATGCAGTTGATCGTCGTCGGCGCCACCATCGTGCTGGTGACGCTGATCGCCTACACCGTGCAGCGAACGACCATCGGCCGTGCGCTGCGGGCGGTCGCCGAAAACCGCGAGGTGTCGCGCCTGCTCGGCGTCTCGGCGGACCGGCTGACCTTGTTTGCCTTCGCGCTGTCAGGCGCGCTCGCCGGCGTTGCAGGCGTCCTGATCGCGCTGCATTATGGCGCCATCACGCCATATCTCGGCGTCGAAATCGGGCTGAAGGCGGTCGCCGTGATGGTCATCGGGGGCACCACCAACATCTGGGGCGCGCTGCTCGCGGGTCCCCTGATCGGCGTGGTCGAGGTGCTCACGGTGGCCTATGGCGGCTCGCAGGTCCGCGACTTCGTCGTGTACGGCTTCATGATTCTGATCCTCTTGCTGCGCCCACAAGGTCTGCTCGGCGGCGCGCGTTCCGACCAGGGCCAGCGCGTGTGATGTCGACCTATTATGCCAGCCTGTTTGCTGAAGCCGGCATCCTGCTGCTCGGCGCGCTCAGCGTTTACATCATTCTCGCGACCGGCCAATTGTCGCTCGGCAACGCGGCTTTCATGGCGATCGGGGCCTATCTGAGTTCCTACCTCACGGTCGAACTCGGCATGCCGATCACGCCGGCGCTGATCGTCTCGGCGATCGCGGCTGGCACCATCGGCGTGATCGTGGGTTTCCCTGCGCTTCGACTGAAGGGCATCTATCTTGCGATGGCCACGCTCGGCTTCGGCGAGATGATCCGCAGCTTCTTCATCAACTTCCCGGCGATGGGCGGGTCCGGCGGCTTTCACGGCATGGCGCACATTTCGGTCGGGTATATCTGGGCATGGGCCGGCGGGATCCTCGTGGTCCTGATCCTCGTCGAGCGCTCGCGCGTGTGGCTCGAGATGCAGGCCGTGCACGACGACGAGACCGCGGCGGGGCTGGTCGGGCTAAACACCGTGGCGATCAAGGTTGGCGCATTCGGGATCGGCGCGGCTGTTGCTGCGATCTCCGGAGGGCTGTTCGCGCATCATCACGTCTATATCGAACCCGCCAATTTCGGCTTCGAGCGCTCGATCGACTTCGTGCTCGCGACCATCCTCGGCGGCTCCACGCTCGGGCTGGGCTCGCTGATCGGCGCAATATTGCTGGTCTTCCTGCCCGAATTCCTGCGGCCGATCGCCGACTGGCGCCTCGCCGCCTTCGGCACGCTGCTGATCCTGGTGCTCCTGGTGCGTCGCCAGGGTATCGTCGACCGCACGCTGCTGCGTGGGCTCACGTTCAGGAAGGCGGCATCATGAGCGCGCCGCTCCTTCAACTTACCGAGGTCACGAAAAGCTTCGGCGGCATCCATGCGCTGTCCGCCGTGACCAGCGGTGTGCCTGAGGGCAAGATCGTCGGCATCATCGGTCCCAACGGAGCCGGAAAGACGACGCTGTTCAACGTCATCACCGGAGCTTATCGCGCCGATTCCGGCACGGTTCGCCTCAATGGCACGGCGCTGAACGGCCTGCCTCCCCACCAAATCGCGCGCGAAGGCATTGCGCGAACCTTCCAGAATATCCGCCTCTTCCCCAGCATGACGGTCTGGGAGCATCTGCTTGTGGCGCAGCCGCACCGCGAGTCCTGGTGGCGCCGATTGCTGCCGGTCGGCTGGGGCGACCCCGCCGCGCAGGTGCGCGCGGTGGAGGTGATGGAGTTCTTCGGCTTGACGGACTTGCGCGACCGCCCCGCCAAATCGCTGCCTTATGGAATGCAGCGCCGGGTGGAGATGGCGCGTGCCCTCACCGCGCGGCCAAAACTGTTGCTGCTCGACGAACCCGTGGCCGGCATGAACCATGACGAGGCCGAAGAGGTCCGGCAACTGATGCTGAAGCTTCGCGCAACTGGGTTGACGATCCTCCTCATCGAACACGACATGAACTTCGTGATGCGGCTGTGCGATTATCTCTATGTGCTCGATTTCGGCGTGCTGATCGCGGAAGGCGCGCCAAGCGAAGTCCGGACGAATCCTCGCGTCCTCGACGCCTATCTCGGTAAGGACGAATGATACTCTCGGCTCGGGGGCTGCAGGTTCGGTATGGCGCTATCACCGCGGTGCGCGGCGTGGATATCGACGTCACTGAAGGCGAGATCGTCGCGTTGCTCGGCGCCAATGGCGCAGGCAAGAGCACGATTGCCCGGGCGATCGCCGGCCTCTTACCGTTCCAGGGCGAGATCGTCTACAAAGACCAAAAGCTCAGGCCGAATGACGCCGAACGCAACGTTCGCCGCGGCATCGTGCTGGTGCCCGAAGGGCGCGGCATTCTCGGACGCATGACGGTCGAGGAAAATCTGGCGATGGGGATCTACACCCGCGCGGACAAGAGCCAGGCGATCGCGGACCTCAAGCGCATGCAGGAGCGCTTTCCGATTCTGGGCCAGCGGCGTCACAACGCGGCGAGCCTGCTCAGCGGCGGCGAGCAGCAATTGCTGGCGACGGCGCGCGCGCTGCTATCGAAACCGCGCCTGCTGCTCCTGGATGAACCATCGCTCGGCCTTGCTCCCCAGGCCACGGCCTACCTCTTTGGCGTCATTGCCGAGACCCGCGCCGAAGGATTGTCCGTGCTGTTGGTCGAGCAAAAGGCGCGTCAAACCTTGAAGGTAGCGGATCGGGCGTATCTGCTCGAGACTGGCCGCGTGGTAACATCGGGCCCGGCACAGAAGTTGATCGAAGATCCCGCTGTCTCGGACGCCTTTCTCGGAGGACACGGTTGAGCTCCGTCCAGTGCGGGACGTCGGAATGGCTCAGAGAGATTTCACGGGGATCGGCGGCTCATAGGCTCGGACCGCCGGAGCCGTTCCGACGAACTTCTCGCAATCGACGACCGTGATTTGCCCGCAGCAGCCTTGAGCCAGTCGTGACGTGCCGACGTCGCGCGTCAGTACATTGGGATTGCCATGGAGGCAAAGCGGATTCTCTGCGTCACCCGGGGCGGGATCGTACCAGGCGCCAGTCGGCAAATTGACGACGCCCCGCATGACGTCGTCGGTCACCTCCGCCGCCGCGAGGCAGGCGCCGCGTGCGTTGAAGATCCTGATGACATCGCCGTCGACGATCCCGCGCGGCGCGGCATCGTCCGGATGCATCCGCGCGACTTCCCTGCCCTCGATCTTCCGGGACTGGCTGTACCCACCGAAATCGAGCTGGCCATGAAGCCGCGTCGCCGGCTGATTGGCAACCAGCCACAATGGAGCCGTCGTGTCCGGCTGCTCGGTGGAGGCGAGCCAGGTGGGATGGCCCGGGCAATCGTCATAGCCGTAGCCGGCAATCGTCTCCGAGAATATCTCGATCTTGCCGCTGGGCGTCGGCAGCGGATTCTCTTCTGGCTTCGTTCGGAAGCGACGCAAGATGCCTCCGTCGTCCGGTTCCGACGGAAGCGCCAATTCGCCACGTTCCCAGAACTCCTCGAAATCAGGCGCCTCCCAGCCGCGCTCGGCCAAGGCGCACCGCGTCGGCTCATAGAGATGACGCATCCACTGCGCGGCATCGCGTCCTTCGGCAAAGACGCTTGCGGCGCCAAGCCGGTCGGCGAGATCGCAGAGAATTGCGAAGTCGTCACGCGCTTCACCGATGGGCGGCGCGACCTGGCGCATCGCGATCAATCGCGGATCGGTCGCCGCCGCGCCGATATCGTCGCGCTCCAGCGTCATCGTCGCAGGCAGCACAATGTCAGCGGACCGTGCCATCGCGGTCCAGGCGAGTTCATGGACCACGATCGTGTCAGGGCGCGCGAATGCCTGACCCAGACGATGAATGTCCTGATGATGATGGAACGGATTGCCGCCCGCCCAATAGACGAGCTTGATGTCGGGATACTGCAGCTCGCGGCCGTTATACGCGAATGACGCGCCCGGATTCAGCAGCATGTCGGAAATCCGCGCCACCGGAATGAATTCGCGAACCGGGTTGGTTCCCTGCGGCATCGTCGGAATTGGCACGGCGTTGACGCGGCGGCCCGTGTGCCCCATCGCACCGAGCGCATAATTGTAGCCGCCGCCGGGCAGACCGACCTGACCGACCATTGCGGCAAGTACCGCGGCGGCCCACACCGGCTGCTCGCCATACTGCGCGCGCTGCAACGCGTGGGCCACGGCGATGAGGCTGCGATTCCGGACGAGCAAGCGGGCGATGTCCCTGATCCTGTCGGCCGCAATTCCGCTGATCGCAGCCGCCCAATCGGCATGCTTGGGCTGTCCGTCGCTGTCGCCGCGAAGATAGCGCTCGAACACGTCGAAGCCCGTCGTGTAGCGGTCGACAAACGCGCGGTCACAAAGATTTTCGGCGAGCAAGGTGTGCGCCATCGCGAGCATCACGGCAACGTCGGTGCCCGGACGAATCGGAATCCACTCGGCCTTGGCCTCAGCCGGGAAATCGTCGCGCAATGGGCTGATCGAGATGAACCGCGTGCCTCGCTTGACCGCCTCGCGCATGGCGTCGGGCTCGACATGACGGCTCAGCCCGCCGCTGGCGATCATCGAGTTCTTGATCGGCATGCCGCCGAACGCGAGCACGACATCGGTGTGGGTGCACACCTGGTCCCAGGTGACATTACGCCGCGAAAGCGCCTCGAACGGCCCCATCACATGCGGCAGAATCACTGACGAGGCCCCCGCGCTGTAGCTGTTGACCGAACGCACATAGCCGCCGCAAACCAAATTGAGAAAGCGGTGGATCTGGCTCTGCGCATGATGAAAACGTCCCGCGCTGGCCCAGCCGTACGAGCCTCCATAGATTGCTCGCGAGCCGAAATTGTCGCGAACGCGCGCGAGTTCACCGGCGAGCAGATCGAGCGCGGTGTCCCATCCGCATTCGACAAACTCGTCGCCGATTTCGCGCCGCTGCGGGCCAGGCCCATGCTCGAGCCAGTTGCGGCGGACCATCGGCTTGAGGATACGCGCCTTGTGGCGTAGGGCACCTTTGAAATTGGCGAGGATCGGCGATGGCGCCGGATCGCCGGCGTAGGGCAGGATCGAGACATCCTGACCGTCCCAGCGCGCCGAAAACGCTCCCCAATGCGCGCTGTGCGTCGCAAAGGCCCCGTCACGATCGGTCGGGTTGGAATGCGTCATGCGGTTGCTCGTCTATGGAATGTCGCCTCTCAGAAGTTACGGCAACGACGCCTCGATGACGAACGGCCCGCGCTGCCGAAGCGCGGCATCGAACACTTCCGCGAAACGCTGGACGGTCGTCACGCGTTCTGCTGCTACGCCCATGCCACCCGCGAGCTTGACCCAATCGATCTCGGGATCCTCGATGTCGAGCATGCGGCGGGCATTTTGGCCGGGGCTGGCGACACCAACCTTGCGCATTTCGCCGTGGAGGATTGCGTAGCCACGGTTGGCAAAGATGATGGTCACGATATCGAGCTTCTCGCGCGCTTGCGTCCAGAGCCCCTGAAGCGTGTAGAGGCCGCTGCCATCAGCCTGAAGCGACACGACCTTGCGCCCGGGACAGGCGATCGCGGCCCCCGCCGCCATCGGCACTCCGATCCCGATGGCACCGCCCGTGATCTGCAGATAATCGTGTGCCGGCGCATTGTAGGACAGCTCGTAGAAGCCGGCGGAAGTGATCGCCTCGTCGCACACGATCGCGTTCTCCGGCAGCTTCGCAGCGACCACGCGATTGATCATTTCGGCGGTCAGGGGACCGTCGGCTTGGAGCGACATCTCGGCTGGCGGCCGGTGACTTGTCTGCAAACCTGCTGCCGACTTGGCGCCGACAGCTTCCGCAAGATGGGCGAGAATTCCCTTCAGATCGTGACCGAGCCCGCCGAGTTCGACCACGCTGCACCCCTCAGGCGCGAGACGACCCGACTGCGTTGGGTAGCCAAAGAAGGTGACCGGCTCCTTGGCACCGATCAGCACGATCATGTCGAGATCAGCCAGTGCGGCGCGGCCCGGCTCCCAGGCGAAGGATATCTTTTCGATCGGCGCCCGACCGCGCCCGCGCTCGATGCGCCCATTGACGCCCTGCGCAAACAGCCGCGCACCGGTCTTGGCGCAAATCCTTTCGGCATCGGCAAGCGCATCGGCACGCAAGGCCTGCCCCGACAGAATCAGTGCCGCCTTGCAACCGCTGCGCAACTGCTCGACGACCGTCTTGAACTTGTCTGGATCGACTTCGCGCCTCGGCGGTGGCGAACGCTTGGCGAGCGGAGCCCCGGCTGACCGTTCCGACCAGGCCATATCCGCCGGCAAGATCAGCGTCGCGATGCCGTTCGCCAGGCTCGCGTCCCAGGCCTCAGTGACATCCCGCTCGATCGAGGCGGCACTGCCGATCCGGCGCACGAACGCGGACATCGGCCGGGCGAGCGTTTCGATGTCGCTCGTCAACGGCGCGTCGAGCGGAAGGTGCGCGGTCGAATGCTCGCCGACGATGTTGATGATCGGCGTGCCGGCGCGCCTGGCGTTGTGGAGGTTGGCGAGCCCGTTCGCGAGGCCCGGCCCGAGGTGCAAAAGCGTGGCCGCGGGCCGGTCCGTCATCCGGCCGTAGCCATCGGCAGCTCCGGTGACGACGCCCTCGAACAGCCCAAGCACGCATCGCATGTCCAGCCGACGATCGAGCGCGGCGACAAAGTGCATCTCCGACGTGCCCGGATTGGCGAAGCAGGTATCGACGCCAAGCGCGAGCAGCGCGTCACAGAGATGATCCGCACCAGTCTTCATGTCATTCCGCCCCGTGTTTCCCGTTCGCGAGCGCCTAGGCGAAACATACGTTGACCGACGGTTCGTGAGGCCGACCGAACAACGAGCGCCCCGGGATGGCCTCGAGCAGCTCGCGGGTGTACGCGTGCTGCGGCGCGCCGAATACCGATTGCGTTTCACCCTGCTCGACGATTTCGCCGCGCCGCATCACCACGATCCTGTCGGCGATCTCCGATGCGACGCGCAAGTCGTGCGTGATGAACAGCATTGCCAGGTTCATTTCCTCGCGCAGCTCCGCCAGCAATTCCAGGATGTGCTGTTGCACCGAAACGTCGAGCGCCGAAACGGCCTCGTCCGCGACCAGCACCAGCGGCTTCAACGCGATCGCGCGCGCGATACAGATGCGCTGGCGTTGGCCGCCGGAGAACTCATGAGGGTAACGTTGGTATGCGCTCTCCTTGAGCCCTACTCGCGCCAACAGTCGCTTTGCGCCCGCAATGGCTTCGACCGGCGGCGTTCCATAGGTCATCGGTCCGCGCGCGATGGCTTCGCCGACCTTTTGTCGTGGATCGAGGGCCGCAAAGGGATCTTGAAAGACGATCTGCACCTTGCGGCGCATCGCGCGCAACTGCGCGCCTTTCAATTTGAGAAAGTCCACCCCATCGAAATCGATCGTACCGGTGTCGGGCTCGATCAGCCGCATGATCATGCGCGCGAGCGTCGATTTGCCCGATCCGGACTCCCCGACGACGGCGACCGTCTCGCGCGGTCGCAGCGTGAGGGCGACGTCCTGCACGGCCGATACCCGTCGCACCGGCCTGAAAGCGCCCTGCCGGGTCGCGAACACCTTGTTGAGACCGCGGGCGTCCAACAACGGATCGCTGCCCAGGGCATGGCTGCGCGTTGTGGCGGGCCGGCCACCCGGCACTGCCGCAATGAGCGCCTTGGTGTACTCATTCTTGGGGGCGCGGAGGACCTCGTCGACTGTGCCCTGCTCGACCACACAGCCGTTGCGCATGACGACGACACGGTCGGCGATGTCGGCAACGACGCCGAAGTCATGCGTGATGAACAGGACGCCCATTCCCCGCTCGGCCTGCAACTTCCGGATCAAGCCGAGGATTTGCTTTTGCGTGGTGACGTCAAGTGCGGTCGTCGGCTCGTCGGCGAGCAGCAGCGCCGGCTCGTTGGCCATTGCGATCGCGATCATGATGCGTTGGCGCTGACCGCCGGAGAGCTGGAATGGATAGCTGCGGGCGAGTGCCGGAGGATCAGGCAGGCCGACTGCCGCGATCAATTCGATGACTCGCGCGTCCACCTCGGAACGGGGCAGCTTCGCGCCAGCGTGGGTGATGATGGCTTCCGCGATCTGCTGACCGACGCGCGTCAGCGGATTGAGCGCGCTGAGCGGCTCCTGGAAGATCATCGATATCGGGCCGCCCCGCAGCGCCCGCATTGCCCCTTCATTCGCCGTCGCGAGGTCCGTATCATTGAAACGGATGGCGCCCGCGGCAACGTGAAGAGCCGGCGGCAGCAACCGGAGCACGGCGTGCGCGGTAATCGACTTACCCGAACCGGATTCGCCGACCAGGCAAACGATCTCGTTGCGACGTACGGCAAGCGAGACGTTCTCCACCGCGAACTGCCGGTCGCCACCCGTGGGCAAGGCAACGGACAGATTTTCGATTGCAAGCAGCGGTTCGTCCGTCATGCACCTCGCGCCTTCCGCGACAGTCTCGGGTTCAGGGTATCGTTCAGTCCTTCGCCAACGAGGTTGATCGCCAGCACGGTGAGGAAAATGGCTATCCCGGGGAACACGCTCATCCACCACGCCTGGCGCATCACCGACCGGGACGCGCCGATCATGAATCCCCAGGACATCAAATTGGGGTCACCGAGCCCCATGAAGCTCAGCGCGCTTTCGATCAGGATCGAGCTGGCGATCATCAGCGAGCCGGTCACGATGATCGGCGACACGGCGTTCGGCAGGATGTGACGCATCACCACCGACACCGGCGGCTGTCCCTGACAGACCGCGGCCTGCACGAACTCCCTGCTCCGCAGCCGCAGAAACTCGGCGCGCGTCAGCCGCGCAAGCTGAGGCCAGCTCACGGCGCCGATCGCGAGGATCACGTTGCTCAGTGAAGGCCCGAGCGTCGCCACCAGCAGGATGGCAAGAATGAAGCCCGGGATGGTCTGGAACAATTCGACAAAGCGCATCAGAATGTCGTCGACGCGGCCGCCGAAATAGCCGGCAACGGCTCCCACGGTGACGCCGATCGCGAGCGCCGCAAGTGTCGACGACACGCCAATGAGGAGCGAGACCCGCGCGCCATAGGCAATACAGGCGGCGACGTCGCGGCCGAGCATGTCGGAGCCGAGCCACGTCTCGCCGTCGAACGGCGGCTGGAACGGCGCGGCCACCATATCCCAGGGATCGACGGGAAACAGGGTCGGCGCCACGATGGCCAGCACGACGACTCCGGTCAGGATGACCAGTCCGATGACGCCGGCCGGGTACCGAAGAAAGGATGCCAGGGTCTTCATGGCTCGCCTCACTTCACACTTCCTACGGAGATGCGCGGATCCACCATGCGATAGACCGCCTCGGTGAGCAGATTCAGCCCGATGACGACGATCGACATGACCAGGAAGATGCCCTGCATGACCGGATAGTCGCGCTGCAGCACGGCGTCATAGATCAGCCGTCCCAAGCCGGGCCAGGCGAACACGGTCTCGACGACAACCGCGCCACCAACCACGGCGCCGGCCTGCATTCCGGCGACCGTGATAACGGGCAGGATCGCGTTGCGAAGCAGATGGCGCATCACGATCTGGGACTCGGTCACGCCCTTGGCGCGCGCCGTCTTGATGAAATCCTGCTGCTTGACCTCGATGATCGAGGAACGCATCAGCCGGGCGTAGATCGCGAGATAGACAGCGGCCAGCGACAAGGTCGGCAGGACCATGTGCTGGGCAATATCCGCGATGCGCTGCCACGTCGTCATCTCGACGCCGATCGTCGCGTAGCCGAATGGGGGAAGCCAATTGAGCTGCACGGAAAACAGCAGCACGAGCATCAGGCCGAGCCAGAACACCGGCAAGGCATAAAGCAGCAGTGAGACGATGGTAAAGAACGTGTCGGACCATTTTCCCGCGCGCGTGCCGGCTATGGTCCCAAGCGCCGTGCCGCAGACGAGCGACAAGATGAATGCTGTACCAGTGAGCAGCAAGGTCGCGGGCAGCCGCTCGAGCAGCAGCGACAACACTGTCCGCTGCTGCCGATAGGAATAGCCGAGATCAAGCGTCAGCGTTTTCTTCAGGGAGCTAGCCAGTTGCACCAGGTACGGCTGATCGAGGCCGTAGGCTGACCGTATCTGACGGAGCAATGTTTCGTCGGCGGCACCGCTTTGTCCTGCGATCACCTGCGCCGGGTCGCCGGGCGCCGCGTGAACGAGAATAAAGTTGAAGGTCGCGATGACCAGGATCACGCCGATGATCTTCACCGCTCCGTAAGCGATGCCCAGCACGTAGGCCGACAAGCGGCCTCCGTACTTGGTGATGGCGACAACGCTCATTCGAACCGGACCGCGCCGAAGGTCTCGTGAACGCCGATGGCAGTCGTGGTCACATTCTTGAGCTTCTTGTCGGTGAACGTCGGAAAGTCCTGTTCCAACAGCCATACGATCGGCACATCTTCGACCACGATCTTCTGCACCGCGCTGTAGAGCTCTTGCCGCTTCTCGTCCGACGTGGCGGTCGCCGCTTCCTCGAAAAGGCGATCGGCTTCCGGATTGGCATATCCGGCCGTGTTGGAAAACATGATGCCTTTGCGGATGTTCGACGAAATGTAGGTTCGTGACACGCCGATGGCGGGATCCCCGAGCTGATAGACGAGATTCGTCGTCATCGAGTACTCCCAGTTGCTGACCTTCTGGATCCAGCCCGCGACATCGGTACCTTCAAACTGGATGTCGATGCCGACTCGCAGCAGCGACTGGCGCAAGAACTCAGCGACACGACGATAGAGTTCGCCCGATGGCGTGACCAGGAACGGAACGGTGATCCGCTTGCCGTCTGCGCCCGGCTTCAATCCCATCTCGTCGAGAAGAGCCTTTGCCTTGTCCGGTGAGTATTCGTACTGCTTTACGTTCTTCTCGTAGAACCGGGTCTTCGACGAGATCGGACCGGTCGCAATCTTGCCCAGACCGAAGTAGACGCGCTGGAGCAGGGCTTTTCGGTCGATCGCGTACATCACCGCCTGACGGAAGCGCTTGTCGTTCATCGGCGCAATCCGGTTGTTCAGTTCGAGCCACAGATGCGGCGCGAAGTATTCATATCCCTTCGTCGTCATGTCGAGATGGGGCAGCTTCGTAAGGCGAGCGACGTCGTACTGCTCGATGTCGCTCCACTGCGTCAGCTTGACGGTTCCCTGCTCTAACGCGACCGAACGCGCCGCTGCGTCCGGAATGACCCGGTAGATGATCTCGTCGATATGAGGTTCACCGGCGCGGTAATAGCCCTCATGCTTGATCAGGTGAATGTGCGACCCTCGCACCCATTCCTTCAGCTTGAATGGACCGCAACCGATTGCCTTGTCGTTCGCGGGGTTGGTCTTGAAGTCGGTGCCTTCGTAGATGTGCTTCGGCAAGATCGGCGCCGTGGTGCAATCGAACGCTCCCAGGAACGGGGAAAACGGCGACTTGAGCTTGAACACAACGGTCAGCGGATCGGGAGCTTCCGCGCTTTCAATGCGGGTGAAGATCGGCCGGGCCCGCGCGTGGGTCTCGGGCAGAATCTTGGTCATCGAGAAGATGACGTCGTCGGCCGTCAGCGGCTTGCCATCGTGGAAGGTGATGTTCGGGAACAGCTTGAACGTATAGGTCAACCCGTCGGGCGAGACGCTCCAGGACTGCGCCAATCCCGGGACCGGCTTCAGGTCAAAATCGTAGCGCAGCAAGCTCTCGTAGATCTTGCCGCCGACCGTCAGCGTCGGCTGGAGCTGACTGATCGCGGAGACCAGCATGGCCGGCTCCGGATGGATAATCGTGCTGAGCGTGCCGCCGCGCGTCTGCCCCGCGGCACGGTGCAAGCCGAGCGGGATTCCCGCAACGCTGGCCATTCCTGCGACCAGTCCCAACTTGCCGAATTCACGTCTATTCATTCCCATGACATCCCCCCTTCCTGTTTACATGGCTCTCTGGATGAGACGCGCCGGCCGCAGATGCGGCGGCGACCATCACAGCTTCTTCAACCCGCACCAGTTGGCGACGAAGAGCGCGATGCTCAGTGTGATCTTGCGGACGCTTTCGAGATCGACGCGTTCATTGAACGCATGCGGCCCGATGCCGAAATGGCCGTAGCACAGCGCCGGAATTCCATAATCCACTTTGTAGTAGCGCGTATCGGTAACGGCGGTGCCGATCTGCAATTGCATCGGCTCGTTGAAAACCACTTGATGCACCGAGGCGAGCACCTGCTCGGCTTCGCTTCCAGGCTCCAAGACCGACGGATCAGCCTGGAAACCGCTCCAGATCAGTTCAGCCGGATTGCTCGACAGGAAGCTGTCGGTGGCCTGTGCGTCGGCGAGGCACTTCTCAATGCCACGCATCGCCTCCTGCGGCGTCGTCCCCGGAAGCAGGCCGAGCCGGCAATCGAACTCGCACCAGGCCGCCGTCGAGCTCGCCCAGTCGCCGCCCTTGATGATGCCGACATTGAACTTGATCGGCGATTTGACCGTCTTGAACCACGGATGATCCACGGCCTGTTCGTTGAGCCGCTTGGTGTAGTCCTGGAACGCACGGATCACGTGCATGCCGGACAAAATGGCGCTGGTGCCATTCTCTGAATAGGCGACATGTGCCGGCGTGCCCCGCACCCGCACCCTGAACCAGATCGCGCCGACCTGCGCGCGCAAGAGCTTGTGGCCGATCGGCTCGGGAATCAGGCACGCGTCGGCGCGATAGCCGCGCATCAACGTCGACAGTGCGCCGTTGCCGGTGCTTTCTTCCTCGGTGACGGTCTGCAGGTGGATGCGGCCCTGCGGCGCATAGCCCGCGGCCCGGATCGCATCGAGCGCGTAGATCATCGCCGAGACGCCGGCCTTCATGTCCTGAGCGCCGCGGCCGTGCATCCAGCCGTCGCGCACCACACCGTCAAACGGCGGAAAATCCCAGAAATCGAGCGGGCCTTCCGGCACCACGTCGATGTGGCCCTGCATGATCAGGCTACGTCCCTTCCCGTCGCCGTCATGGGTCGCCACGACTTGCCTCGAGCCGGCAAGATCGATCCCGTCCATCGGGGCCGCCTTCGGATGGCTCATCAGGTCGACATCGGCGAGACTGAAGGCATCGACCTTGTAGCCGCGCTCGGCCAGGCGCTCGGCCATCCAGGCTTGGAGCGGAGCCTCCTGGCCGCGCAGACTGCGGAATTGCACCAGACGCTCGAGGAAGGCGACCTGGTCGTCAAAGTTGCGATCGACAGCAGCCCGCAATTCTTCGGCAAGACTGTTGGTCTTGGTCAGCTCAGTTTCCAAGGTCGTCTCCTGTGCGCAAGGGTCATTTCACCGAATGCCCATTGTTGGTCTGGTCGATTTTCGCCGGTCGTGGAGTTCAGGCGACGAGGCAGGATTCGAGGATCGAAAGTCCCTCGTCCACGATCTCGTCCGACGCCGTGAGCGGGACCAAGATCCGAATCGTGTTCGCAGTCGTGCCGCAGGACAGCAGGATCAGGCCGTTCTGGTGCGCGAGCCTGGTGACCTGACTGGTGGCTTCAGCGTCCGGCTCGTTGCTCCCCCGTTGCTTGAGCACATCAAAGGCGATCATCGCGCCCAATCCGCGAGCCCGGGAAATCGGCAGCAGATGATTGGCCTGCGCGAAACGATCGATCGCATCGCGCAAGCGCGCGCCGATCTCATTGGCGCGCGCAAGAAGGTTCTCTTGCTCGAACACATCGAGGACCGCAAGCGCCGCCGCGCATGCCAGCGGATGACCTGCATATGTGCCTCCGAGGCCACCCGGCTCCGCCGCATCCATGATCGCGGCACGTCCGATCACGCCCGATAGCGGCAAGCCACCGGCAAGGCTTTTCGCGACACAGATGAGGTCCGGCTTGACGTCGTAGTGCTCCATCGCGAACATTTTTCCAGTCCGACCGAATCCGGTCTGAACTTCGTCCGCGATCAGCACGATCCCATTCTCGTCGCAAATGCGGCGCAGCCCGCGCATGAGTTCGGGGGGAGCCTGGTGGAAACCGCCTTCGCCTTGCACCGGCTCGATGATGATCGCCGCCACCTGGGATGCATCGATATCGGCCTTGAAAATGAAACCGATATAGCGCAGCGCGTCGTCGACACTAATTTCGCTGCCACTGATCGGAAATGGCACATGCCACACGCCGGGCAGAGGGGAAACAACACCCTTCTTGTAAGGGACGACTTTTCCCGTCATCACCGACGCAAAGGCGGTGCGCCCGTGGAAGCCCCCCGTGAACGCGATGACACCGGTGCGGCCGGTTGCCGCACGAGCGATCTTGACCGCATTCTCGGTAGCCTCGGCGCCGGTCGTGAGCAGTATCGACTTCAGCGGCCCGCTGATCGGCGCCAGCGCATTGAGACGCTCGGCGAGTTCAACATAGGAGTCATAGGGGGCGACCTGGAAACAGGTGTGCGTAAAGCGATCCAACTGATCGCGAACCGCCTTGATCACCCGCGGATGGCGATGACCGGTGTTGAGAACCGCAATGCCACCGGCAAAATCAACGTAACGTCGCCCCTCGACGTCCCAAAGCTCGCTGTTGAGTGCCCGCTCAGCGAAAACCGGTGTGGCATGACCAACACCACGGACCACCGCAGACTGCCTGCGTGACATCAGTTCGGAGTTTAGCGCCATTCTTACTTCCCCAAGTTGAGGGGACCGTAGTTGGCGCTATCGAACGAACAACCAGTTTTATTATCGCGCTATGGTGACTCACATGCACCGGTCGGACCGTTCGGTGCGCTGGCCAGCACATTTTGTAGCCAATTCCGCAATGCAACAATCGCCAGGTCGCGCCAGCGCTCTTTCAAAGCGACCAATTGGTACGTTCCCATATAGACGGAGGTAGAGAGGAGTTCGACCAACGCGCCGGTGCGAAGGTCGTCCTCGACCAGGACGTCATTGGCGATCGCCACGCCCTGCCCCAGTCGCGCCGCCTCGATGGCGAGATGGGCATGCCAAAGACGCTGGCCGCCGAGCTGCGGCAAATCGACCAATCCGGCCAGCCGAAACCAGCGCTCCCATTGCTCCGTCGATTCCTCGTGGATCAACGCGATCGAGGCCAAGTCGGTCAGGCTCGTGATGGCCGGATGACGCGCCAGATAGCTCGGGCTGGCCACCGGGAAGACCCTCGGCCGGATCAAGGGCTCGGACGCGAGATCGAGATGCGTGGTGATCACATCGGCATAGACGATCTCGGCATCCGCCTCACCACGCGAGAGATCGGGGTGCGATAATGTTGGCTGCAGGTTGACTTCCCATCGGTTTGGTGGGCCCGTCAGTTCGGGAAGCCTCTGCAGCAAACGACGGTTGGCGATGCCGGGAATACACCAGATGTTAAGGGTGGTTCGCGACGGAGGACGCACCGCAACCGTAGCGCGCGCGATGATCTCAAACGCTTGCGACAATTGCTCATAGAGAAACGAACCTCGTTCGGTGAGCATGACGCCGCGACCTTGGGCGCGGACGAGCGTGACGCCGAGGCTTTCCTGGAGGTTCTGGATGTGACGCGAAACGACGGTATGGCTCACCGCCAGCTCATCGCCAGCGGCACGCATACTGCCGGTGCGGCCAACAGCTTCAAAAGCTCTCAACGCAACAAGGGATGGAACCCGGGGCCTGGTCATAGGGGTGTGGAGACAATCAGCGCTTCAATCGCCGAGGGTTATGCCTCACCTAAATATTTTCTTCAATTAGAACAGACACATCGTCGGGTGCCCTGTTCGCTCCTACACAAGGGCCATCGACACATTCTCTCCCCGTGTCGTTCGCTTTAGGCCTATTCGGGCTGCTTCGACAGGAAGTCGATCATCAGACGTGCTATGTCGTCGACCTTCTCGTCGAGCGCGAAGTGACCGGCGTCGAGCAGATGAATCTCCGCATCCGGCAGGTCGCGCCTGAACGCCTCCGCGCCCGGTGCAATGAAGGATGGATCATAGCGTCCCCACACGATGAGCGTCGGCGGCTTGTGCTCGCGCAGAAACGCTTGCCATGCGGGGTAAGAGGCCACGTTCGTGCGGTAGTCGTAAAGCAGGTCCGCCTGGATTTCTCGCTGCCCAGGTCGGGACAGGAACGCATATTCGTCGGTCCATGTATCGGGGTTGTAGCGCTCGAGATTGGGGCTGTTGCCGATGTGACGGGCCTTGGCGCCTTCGAGCGAGGTGAAAGCGTCGACCTGCTCCGGGTGGGCATCACGATCGGCCCAATATTGCGCAATGCCGGTCCATTTGGCGCCGAGCCCTTCGCTGTAGGCGTTCGCATTCTGGATCACAAGCGCGCGCACCCGCTCGGGATGAGCCACCGTGATGCGGTAGCCAACCGGACCGCCATAGTCCTGCAGGTACAGGACGTAGCGGCTGATCTTGAGCTGCTCGAGTAAGGCGTTCGTGGTCTGGGCGAGATGGTCGAACGTGTAAGCGTAACGTGAGGGCGGCGGAGCCTCGCTCTGGCCGAACCCCGGATAATCAGGTGCGATCAGGTGATAGCGCGTGGCAAGAAGCGGAAGCAAAGCATCGAACATCCGCGAGGAGGACGGAAAGCCGTGCAACAGCACAATCGTCGGCGCGTCGCTCGGCCCCGCTTCACGATAGAAGATGCCGACGCCATCCACCTGCGTGCGATGATAAGTGATCGTGGCCGAGGTCGATGGCAAGGCTGCGGCCCGGGCGCCATGACCAACGGCTAGCGCGGCGACGGCCGATAGAACGGTTGGGAGCTTCATATCCTTACCTCCGGCAATGCGATTGGCCGACGTGCGACCGAAACCCGCGAAGAGACAAGTCCTCCGAACAGCGAAGCGCGACGACGTTTGCCATCGGGATCCCCTGAATATCTGATGCAGGAAGATATAGGCTCGATCTCCGTCCTGAAAATTCAAATAACGAGATACGTATCATCTCATTTGACGATATCGGAATCTCGCCGCGAAGCGATGGGCATGGTCACAGCCAGGCCGATGGAATTTGGCCTGCTCGATGCCATATTGAGTGGTGTCGCTAGAACGGTCGGAGATCGATAAGCCTTTTGTTCGCCGATCCGATGAATACCGCTGAACTCAGAAAGACCAGTTCGCAAACTTGGGAGAACAGCAGGATGGCTAAGGCGTACGAAATCATCGACCACAATTATGATGTGGTGATCGTCGGTGCCGGAGGCGCCGGACTGCGCGCGGCACTGGGAATGGCATCGTCAGGTCTCAAGACGGCCTGCGTCACAAAGGTCTTTCCGACGCGCAGCCACACCGTCGCCGCGCAAGGCGGCATGGCGGCCTCGCTTGGAAACATGGGCGATGGCGACGATTGGCGCTTTCACATGTACGACACGGTCAAGGGCTCCGACTGGCTCGGTGATCAGGACGCGATCGAATACATGTGCCGCGAAGCCGTGCCCGCGGTGCTGGAACTGGAGCACTTTGGCGTGCCCTTCTCCCGCACCGCGGATGGTCGGATCTATCAACGTCCCTTTGGCGGCCAGACCATCGCGTACGGAAAGAAGATGGCCCAGCGCACCTGTGCGGCGGCCGATCGGACGGGCCATGCCATTCTGCACACGCTCTATCAGCAGTGCCTGACTCACAGCACGGAGTTTTTCATCGAGTATTTCGCGTTGGACCTGCTGATGGATGACGATGGCGCCTGTCGGGGTCTGTTGGCGTGGAACATGGAAGATGGGACCATCCACCGCTTCAATGCTCACCGCACTGTGCTGGCGACTGGTGGTTACGGCCGCGTCTACTTCTCCTGCACCGCCGCCCACACCTCTACCGGCGACGGCAACGCGATGGCCCTGAGGGCCGGATTGCCGCTCGAGGATATGGAATTCACACAGTTTCACCCGAGCGGCATCTATGGCTCCGGTTGCCTGATCACGGAAGGGGCGCGCGGCGAAGGCGGCTATCTCACCAACTCCGAAGGCGAGCGCTTCATGGAGCGTTACGCACCAAGCGCAAAGGATCTTGCCGGACGCGACGTCGTATGCCGCGCCATGACGATTGAGATCAACGAAGGGCGCGGCTGCGGTCCGCGCAAGGACTATATCGAACTACATCTGGAGCACCTCGACCCGGAGCTCCTGCACACGCGCCTGCCGGGTATCAGCGAGACCGCGAAAATCTTCGCAGGCGTCGACGTCACACGCCAGCCAATTCCGGTGCTGCCCACCGTCCATTACAACATGGGCGGAGTTCCGACCAATCTGCATGGCGAAGCCGTCACGTCTCGCCACGGCGATCCGGAAACAGTCGTTCCAGGACTGATGGCGATCGGGGAAGCGGCTTGCGTTTCGGTGCATGGCGCGAACCGCCTTGGCTCCAATTCGCTTCTCGACATCATCGTGTTTGGACGGGCGGCGGCTCACCGCGTGATAGAGACCTTGCGTCCGCAAGAGGGCCACGCACCAGCGCCCGACGAGGCGACCGATCGTGCCATCGCGCGTCTCGATCGCATCAGGTGGGCCAAAGGCAAGACTGTCGCCGGCGACATCAGGCTGGCCATGCAACAGACCATGCAACGCCACTGCGCCGTGTTCCGTACCGGCGCTCTGCTGGACGAAGGACTGGCAAAGCTTAACGACGTGATCGCCACGATGCGGAATGACGTTGGAGTGACCGATCACACGATGATATTCAACACCGATCTGGCCGAAACACTCGAACTGGACAACATGCTTGCGCAGGCGAGCGTCAGCCTTCATTCAGCGATCGGTCGCAAGGAAAGCCGCGGCGCCCATGCGCGGGAAGACTTCCCCAAACGCGATGACGAAAACTGGCTGAAACACACCCTGTGCTGGCTCGACGATGATGGCCGTGCGCGCCTCGACTACAGACCAGTGCATTTGCAGCCTCTCTCAAACGAGGTCCAGTCAATCCCGCCAAAAGAGCGCGTGTACTGATCGAGGGGTACCGCTCAATGCTGGATATGTCGCTCAGTTCAAGAAAACCGGTGGCCGATGTTACCGACAATACAAGGAAGCTTCGACTCCATTGTAGGTCGTCGGATGGATTCTAATCGATATTCCTTTCGAATCGCCGCTTGCCGTAGCCAATTGGCTGAGAGCATCGAACCGGAGCCGCTGTAAGATTGATCAACCTTGCATGAAAAACGCTGTCTACACCGGACAGGAAGGCTTCGCCTCATCGCTTACCGCGTTGCAGGCAACAACGGCGGTCGCCTGGGCAATCGCTGTCAAGCGTGTCACGCCAGAAAACGATGAGTTGCGCCTGCGATGGTTGCCCCATCCGAACCTCCCGGCGCCGGTCAGAGGACCGACACCCCGAGAGATCGCGTTCTGGCTGGCCGCAGTCTCCCCGCCGGAGGAAGGCGCCACGCCCGGCCCTACCGCGCTTCTTCTTGAGCAAAGTGCCGCGCTGCTTGACGTGCAGGAAACGAACCACTTGGCGCGACTCCGGCATCATGAGGATCGGCGCAGTTATCTGGCCGCCCACGCCGGAGCACGTCTGATCCTTGGACATATAGTAGGCCGACCGCCCAATGCCCTGCGGTTTGCACCGTCGGCGAATGGCAAGCCGGTCCTTCTCATCGATCCGCAGGAAATCGACTTCAGCCTCAGTCATGCCAGGGGCGCCGTTGCCGTCGCAACAGCACGCATGCCCATCGGGGTCGACGTCGAACCCCTACGCGAAGTGGATCATCTGGATTCCATGAGCGAGCTGGTCCTGGCCGCCGAAGAACAAGCTGCTCTGCGGAAAGCGTCGGAGATATCCCGGTCCCGATTGTTTCTCCGCTATTGGACCCTCAAGGAGGCATTGCTGAAAGCCGCCGGACTAGGTTTCGCAGTTCCGCCAAATGAGGTCATCGTCGATGCAGGACCAAGCCCAACGGTCCTCGCGGTACCTCCTGCGCTTGGATCTGTCGCGCAATGGCACCTTATCGCCCCTTCTGACACCTGACGGAAGCACCGACAAAAATACCGCCGTGGACGAAAATCCACGGCGGTAAATCATGGAGGCCAGCAACGTGGCGCAGTCTCAGAAATTGAACGTCGTCGACAGCAGATACGTGCGCGGAGCGGCGAGCGTGATCACGCCGCTATAAGCGGATGCCCAGTAGGCCTCGTTGAAGACGTTTTCGACGCTGGCACGAACCACGATCGGCTTACCGTTCCAGGGAGAGGTGAAGGTGTATCGCGCGCCGAGATCCACCCTCGTCCATTCAGGCAGCGCGAGTGTGTTCGTCACGTTGACATATTGCGAGCTGGTGTAGATCACCCTCCCGGTCAGCGTGAGATCGCGCACGAACGGCGTGTCCCACTCCGCACCGATGTTCGCAGCGACGGCCGGCACGCCGATGGCCGTTCTGCCATCGGTGAGACCGCCAGGCGTTCTGACCTGTTCACCTCGGATCAAGGCTACGCCACCCAGCAATCGAAGCTCGGGCGTGATCTCGCCGAACACGTTGAGTTCCACACCGCGGTTGCGCTGCTCGCCGTTGAGCTGCTGCGAGGGTTGCGGCAGCCCAGGCACCGCAATGATGCTCGGCTGAGAGATATCGAATACGCTCATGGTCGTGGTGAGACGACCTGTATCGATCTTCACGCCCGCCTCGGCCTGCTTGGTTTGAGCCGGTGGAAACACGGTTCCCACGTTGGAAAACGCGCCGGACACGACGACCGGTGTTTGAAGACCTTCGATGTAGTTCGCATAGAGCGAGATGTTTTCGACCGGTCTCACGACGATTGCGTAAGCCGGCGTCCATACCGAAGCGTCGCTCTCCGGCCTGCTTGATGCGGGCGTAAGAAAATTAGTGACCTCGCTTCCTGCGGTCTGACGGCGGACGCCAACCGTTAGCTGAACGCGCTTGTTCAGGAATGACATCGTGTCGGAAACACCGACGCTCCAGAGGTTGACGCCGGTGAGCTGATTGGCGCCGACCACAGTGAATTTGGGACGAGGAATATTGGTCGGCTCGGTGTAGAGGTTCCAGAAGATCGTACCGCCGCCCGGGGGCGTCAGAACGCGCTGGCTATAGGTTCGATCGTTGATCGAGTAACCGACGTTGATCGCGTGATTGATCGGGCCCGTATCCGCGTTGATGCGAACACCGGCTTCGCCCGCAAAGGTCTCGAATGTCTCCTTTCCGGTGAACGGGTTCGAAGCCAGGCCTCCCACCTGGAGTGCTCCCGTTCGCGTCGCGTTGGTGAGAATAGGCGACGGATAGGCATAGTTGATGTTGCTGTCGTGATAGCCGAACGACGCGTACGCGGTCATCCAGTCGGTCAAGTCGACCTCGCCTCTCGCGGTCGAGAAGAAGTCCGTCGGCTCATAGAACGCCCAAGGTACCTGGAAATTGGTTCCGGCCTTCGGCGGTGGAGGGATGAAGGTCGTGGTTGGAGCGATGGTGAAGAACCGCAACGGCGGATGCAGGACGTCGGCCTGGTAACCGATATCGACCGCCATGCGCGCGTTCTCGCCACGATAGTCGAGGCCCAGCACCACATTGCCGAGTTCGTCGTTCTGGCGGTTCCAGGGCGTATTGCCGTTGCGATAGGTGCTGTTTAGCCGAACGCCCCACTCCTTGTGCTCGCCGTAGCGCCGACTGACGTCGATGGCCTCGCCAAACTGAGACTTCGAAATGTAAAATCCGGTGAGCTGCGTAATATCGACGTCGGGCGCATGCTTGGTGAGGAGATTGACACTGCCGCCGACGGCGCCGCCGCTTGCGACACCGGTGCCTCCGACCGTCATGCCGTTGAGCACCGCGCTCGGCCCTTTCAGCACTTCGACCCGCTCTATGAAGTTCGCACCGGTAGAATAGCACGGTGCGATTCCGTAAAGTCCGTTCAACGCGTAATCGCAACTGTCATAGTAGAAGCCGCGGATGAAGAGGCTATCGGCGCCACCGCCCGCCGCCTGCACCACTCTGACGGAAGGATCGTTCGCCAAAACGTCGCGGATAGTACGCGCCTGTTGATTCTGAATCAGCTCCGCCGTGTAGCTGGTCTGGTTGAACGGCGTATCCATCACGCTGCGGTTGCCCAGCAGTCCTAGGCTTCCGCCTGTTGCGACCTGTCCACCGGCATAGGGAGCGGGCGGCGCGCCAAGCGTTCCCGTCGAAGGCACCGCATACGGGACCGGCTCAACCCGGCGAGGAGCCGGGGCAGCAACGCGCCTTTGCACGCGTGTCGTGGAGGTCTGCGGCCTCTGGCTCGTCTGTCGCACCCTTGATCTCGTTGGTGCGTCTACGGTGACGGGCGGCAAATTTCCTTGTGCAAATACTTTCTGACTGTCCAAAAAATCCAAGGAAACCGCGAGGTAACTCGCCGCTCCCAGCGCAACAGCACGCAGAACATTTCTCGCCCCGACGTCATACGTCATGCCTAACACCCCCAGGCAACTTGCAGGTCCCTGGATTCGTCCTAACACGCGCTTCTGCAGGGGGTGGAGAAACGCCCAATAGAAATGATCTAAGCTCGCGATGCTCCTGCGGCGAATTGCTCGCAGCGCCTGTTTAACAGCGGCGGAACAACATCATGCGATTCTTTGAAATCGTTCTAAAGAATATGCGCCATGCGCGCGATAAGCACGGGTGATCCACAATGATTCCGTGACCGAGAATGTTGGCACGCCGTTCTCAGCAGGAGCTTCGGGAATTCTTTCCATGAATATTTGGGAAGTTGTGGCAGCCACATCTCCCAAACTCGCTTCCAAAGATTCGGCGGAAAGAGCGTGGTGTCTTCAAACAGCGCGCGCGGGAAATCAGTTGCTCAACGGGTAGATCTTTCCCGGATTCATGATTCCTCTCGGGTCCAGCGCCGTCTTTACCGCCTTCATGAGCGCCACCCCCTCACCGTGCTCCGTTTGCATGTGCACGATCTTGTGCAGCCCTACGCCGTGTTCGCCTGAGCATGTGCCCCCCATCGCAATGGCTCGGCGCGCGGTGCGAAAGGCGAGCGCCTCGGCGCGCTCAGTCTCTTGCGCGTCCTTCGGATCGAACAGGATCCCGAGATGGAAATTACCATCACCGACGTGGCCGACGATCGGCGCCGTCAGGCCAGATGCGACGATGTCCGCCTTGGTCGCCAGCAGACAGGCCGGCAGCGCCGAAATCGGCACGCAGGCATCGGTACCCATATTGGCCTTACCGGGCTCAAGCGCCATCACCGCTTGATAGGAATTGTGGCGCGCCTTCCACAACCGCGTCCGGTCTTCCGGCCGCTCGGCGAATTGAAACGCGCCGCCGCCGTGATCCGCTGTTATCGCCTGCATCATCTCCACTTCCTCGCGCACTCCGTTCGGCGTGCCGTGAAACTCGAGAAAGAGCGTCGGCGTCTCCACATAATCCAGTTTCGAATAGCGGATTGCGGCGCGCATCTGCACCTCGTCGAGCAGTTCAATGCGCGCCATCTTCAGATTGGATTGCAGCGCCGTCACGACAGCGGCGACAGCACCTTCAAGCGAGGCAAACTGGCAGACGGCGGCAACGATCGTCTCCGGCTGGCCGTAAAGCTTGAGCTGGATTTCGGTGATGACGCCGAGCGTTCCTTCGCTGCCAACATAGAGATGGGTGAGATCGAGGCCAGCAGATGACTTCCGCGCGCGGCTGCCGGTGCGGACGATGCGGCCATCGGGCGTGACGACGGTGAGGCCGAGAATGTTCTCACGCATCGTGCCATAGCGCACCGCATTGGTGCCGGAGGCCCGCGTGGCGGCCATGCCGCCGATCGAGGCATTGGCTCCTGGATCGACCGGAAAGAACAGGCCGGTGTCGCGGATATGCGCGTTGAGGGCTTCGCGCGTCACGCCCGCCTGGACCCGGCAGTCGAGCGAGTCCGGTGTAACCTCCAGGACTTTGTCAAAACGGGTCATGTCGAGCGACACGCCGCCGGCAAGGGCCGCAAGCTGGCCCTCCAGCGAAGACCCCGCACCAAAGGGCGTGACCGGCACGCGGTGTTCGTTGCACAGCGCGAGAACGAAGGCGACCTCCTCGTTGGTCTCGGGAAAGACCACGAGATCGGGCACACCGACTGCCGGCAGGCCTTCGCCGTGGCTGTGCTGGTCGAGCACCGCCTGCGAGACCGTGACACGCGCGCCCAGGCGTTCGGCGAGCCTCGCGCGCACAGCGGCGATGACTTCGGTTGTTGGGCGCGGCAGGGTGTGGGCGTTCATGTCAGCCTCCGTTGTGACCCGGCCTCCATCTGCACCACGGCGATCTGCCTTTCAAGCCGCGACGGCGACGGCTCTCGTGAGCACCAAATCCAGCCCGCTAGCTTATTCGGCGGCCTCGCCGTGGCCGAGATAGGCGCCCATCAGGCGGGGATCGCGCGCGACCTCGGCGGCGCTTCCCTCGGCAACGATACGTCCCGAGCTCAGCACATAACCGCGGTGCGCGACGGCGAGCGCCATGCGGGCATTCTGCTCCACCAGCAGGATCGCCGTCCCCTGCCGATTGATTTCCACGAGCTTGCCAAAAACCTGCTCGACCAGCAGCGGAGCAAGTCCGAGCGACGGCTCGTCGAGCAGCAGCAGACGCGGACGGCTCATCAATGCGCGGGCAATGGCGAGCATCTGCTGCTCTCCGCCTGAGAGCGAGAAGGCCAGCGATGCCGACAGGCGCTTGAGGTTGGGGAACAGTTCGAGCATCTCCTCGATCAATCCCGCCAGTTCACCGTGCGGTCGCCCATAGGCGCCGATCTTGAGGTTCTCGATGACTGTCAATCCGCCGAACAGCCGCCGGCGCTCGGGAACGAGCGCCAGTCCCATTCCGACCAGACGCTCGGTCGGCTCCCTGATCAGCTCCTGACCTGTGAAGCGCACCGAGCCCGATGCCTGCGCCAGACGCGCGATCGCCTTCAGCGTGGAGGATTTGCCTGCTCCGTTGTTGCCGAGCAGCGCCACGAACTCGCCGACACCGACCTTCAGCGACACCTGCCGGACCGCCTCGATGTCACCGTAGCGGACCACGAGATCGGAGACCTCAAGCAGCGGCGCGCCGGTGCCTTCGCTCGCGCGGCCGACCTGTTCATGGAGCTCCGCCTCGGGGTCGGCACGGCCGAGATAGGCCTCGATGACGGCGTCGTTGCGCTGGATCTCAGCCGGCGCTCCCTCGGCCAGCACCTTGCCGAAATTGAGCACAGTGATCCGGTCGGCGAGCGTCATCACCACTTCCATCTCGTGCTCGATCAAGAGGATCGTCATCCCGCGCGCATGCATCTGGCGGATCACCTCGATCAGGCGCGCGGTCTCGGCGTGGTTGAGACCTCCATGCGGCTCGTCAAGCAGCACGAGGCGCGGCTCCAGCGCGAGCGCCTTGGCGATTTCGAGCAACCGCCTTTGTCCCTGCGGCAACGAGGCGGCATTCGCATCGGCAACGTCGGCAAGCCCGACGAACGCAATGATCTCGTCGACCCGGCGTGCGTTTTCCTGGTCGAAGCGCCACGGATGAGCCCTGCCGTGCCGCGCGGCAAGGACATTCTGGCGCACAGTCATCGAGCCGAACAGGCGGGTATTCTGGAATGTGCGTGCCAGCCCCATTGCCGCGAGCTGGTGCAACGGCTTCGACGTGACGACGGCGCTTTCGAAACGCACCTCGCCTCCGGTCGGCGTATAGATGCCGCTGATGATGTTGAACAGCGTGGTCTTGCCTGAGCCGTTGGGGCCGATCACGGCATGGATCGTGCCCTGCGCGACGGTGAGCGATACGTCTTCGAGCGCCGTCAGGCCGCCGAAGCGTTTGGTGACGCCGGAGAGCTCAAGCAGCGCGTTCATGATGCGTCACGTCCGATCGTGCATAGGATTTTTCGCGCCGGCGAAGACTGCGGAAGGCGGAGAGAACCAGTCCGGAGAGACCGGCAGGGAAGAAGGTGATCACGAGGATGACCATGACGCCGAAGACGGCAAAGTAGTATTCCTGCATGAAGCGCAACAGCTCCGGCACGAAGGTATAGAGGATGGCCCCGAGCACGGCGCCAAGGGGGCTGCCGAGGCCGCCGACCACCGCCATGGCGAGGTAGGAGAAGGTCGACTGCCACGAGAAAACATCGGGGCTGATATAGCCGCGCAGCAGCACGTAGCAGATGCCGGCAAGACCTCCATAGGCGGCCGAGATCACGAACAGCATGATCTTCAGCCGCGAAATGTCGACGCCGATGGCCTGCGCCGCCAGCGGATCGTCGCGCAGCGCGCGGATGCGCAGACCCAGCGGACCATTGGCGATCCAGACCTGGAGCAGATAGGCGCAAGCGACGATCGCGAGCAACACCCACAGCATCTTGTCGTTCTCACCGGCAAGCCCGATGCCCGGGATTGCGGTGATGCCGTTGGCACCGTTGGTCAGTCCCTCCCAGTTCACCAGCAGCCGCTCGACGATCAGCGCGAAAGCCAGCGTACACAGGGCGAGGTAGTGCCCCTTCAGCCGCAATGTCGGCCAGCCCAGCGCCATCCCCACCGCGGCGGAGATTGCGATCGCGCCGATCGCGGCGACCGGCACCGGCATGCCTGCGGCCTGAAGCAGCGTGAATCCATACGCCCCGATGCCGAAGAATGCGCATTGTGCGAGCGACATCTGGCCGCCGAAGCCGAGAATAAAATTGAGCCCGAGGACCAGGAGGATGTTGATCAATGTCACGTCTGCGACCTGCAGATAATACACCGACAGGAATTGCGGCAGGACGAGGCCGCAAAGGATCGCAACGCCGATCACCAGAAGGGCGAGCGTACGCATCGTCAGCGTGTTTCCGTCGACGGTCATTTATGGACGCTCCAGTTCGAGTTCGCCGAAAATGCCCTGCGGGCGGAACATCAGAACTGCGATCAAGACGCCGAACGCAATTACGTCGATATATTCCGACGAGATGTAGAAGGATCCCGCCGACTCGATGACGCCGAAGATCAGGCCACCGACGAGCGCGCCGGGGATCGAGCCGAAGCCGCCGAGGATGGTCGCTGCGAAGGCACGGAGCGACAGGTTAACGCCCATGTCGGAAGATACGTAAGACAGCGGCGCGATCAGCCAGCCCGCCAAGGCTGCGAGCATGGTAGCGTACGCAAAGATGAAAGCGATGATGCGGGCGGTGGGAATGCCCATCAGCCGCGCAGCTTCAGCGTCCTGCGCGGTGGCGCGCATTGCGCGACCGAGCGCCGTATGCTGAAACAGCGTGTGCTGGATCGCCATCATCACGGCGAGCGCCGCCAGGATGACGAGATACTGCGCGTAGATCGTGGAGCCGAACAACTGCACAGAGGTCGTGCCCAGGGGGCCAGCGAAGTTGAGAGGCTGCGGTCCCCAGATGATCACGGCGATATTCTGCAACGCCATGGACAGGCCGAGCGTTGCCACGATCGCCGACAATTGCGGCGCGTTGCGCAAGGGATGGTAGATTCCCCAAGCCAGCGCGGCGCCGAAGATGCCAAGGATCACCAGCATCGTGACGAGGTTCAACCACAGCGGCATCCCGAGACGATTGGCGAGCCAGCCGACCGAGACGAAGGCGCCGAGCATCACGA
This sequence comes from Bradyrhizobium sp. Arg237L, assembly GCF_029990105.1. Lineage (NCBI taxonomy): Bacteria > Pseudomonadati > Pseudomonadota > Alphaproteobacteria > Hyphomicrobiales > Nitrobacteraceae > Bradyrhizobium > Bradyrhizobium sp. Arg237L. Next base: position 95,554 of record NZ_JAQMIL010000019.1, read on the forward strand.
GGTCTCCCTGAGCAAAATTGACCAGGGAGACCGCATTCCAGATCAGCGTGTAGCCGAGCGCCACCAGCGCATAGGCCGCGCCGATCGCCAATCCCACCAACACGATCTGAATAAAAGTCTGCAACATCGTAAGATCCCGTCACGGTGCCGGCCACCGGAGGTCCGGCGGCGTCGCACGCTCGTTAGCTGCTGATGGCCTTGACGATCTCCGGCTTGCCGCCGGCGACCTTGGTGATGATGCCGGAATGGGTCATGTCGCCGTTGCCGGTCCAGCCATAGCGCGTGACGATGCCCGGGAAGTCACGGATCGCGGTCAGCGCCTGCTGGATTCCCTCGCCCGTAATGGCGTCGGCGCGCTCCATCGCCGCGATGATCAGCTTTGCCGCGTCGTGATAGACCGTGGCGTAGAGCTCCGGCTCGTCGCCGGGATGAGCCGCCGAATAAAGCTTCTTCCAGCTCTCCACCCGCTCGTCGGGATTGTCCTTGACGAACTCGCCGATCGCCATGCATCCGTCGGCGCCCTCTCCGGCGAGGCCGAGGAAGATCGGCTGCGAGAATGCCGTGTTGCCGGCGATGCCGAACTTCACACCGAGGGTCTTGCTCTGCTTGGCAATGAGCCCCGCCGGCTGATCATCGGTCCAGACAATGATGCCGTCGACACCGGCCTGCTGAAAGGCCAAAATCTGCGAGGTGTAATCCTTGGTGGCGTCGGTGTGGGCCTGCACCAGCGCAGGCTCGACGCCGCGCTTGGTCAAGGAGGCCTTGACCACGCCAATGCCGGATTGCCCAAAGGCCGTGTTGACGTAGCCAAGTCCGATCTTCTTCCATTGCAGATCTTCCGTGACGTATTTGACCAGAAGGTCCGCGCCGATCGCATCATTCAGGCGGACGCGAAACACCCAGGGGCTGCCTTGCTGGGTGACGACAGGTCCGGTTGCGCCCGTCAGGCACGGGATCTTGTATTTCGCAAGCAGCGGCAGGTTCGGCAGGATGCCCGGCGTGTAGTGCGGACCTACCAGTGCCACGACCTCGTCCTGGGTCGCGAGCTTGGTAACGGCATTTGCCGCCGCAGTTGGGTTCGGCCCGAGATCGTCGGCGATGCGTACCTCGATCATGCGCCCCTTGATGCCGCCCTTGTCGTTGATCTGCTTCACCGCAATCGCGACGCCATTCTTCATCCACTGGCCGTTCTGGGCGAACTGACCCGTCATCGGTCCGGAAATGCCGATGCGGATCGGATCGGCGGCGTGTGCGCGGCCGAGGATCGCCGGCATTGCGAGCGGTACGGCAGCAATGCCCTTGATCAGACTGCGTCGAGAGAAGCGCAAGGTAGAGACCATGGCAGTTTCCTCACTTGGTTTTGCGATGCCGCCTCGTCTCGAGCGGCTGGTTTTGCGAGCGGGATCGGCTCAGTTGTCCGAGCGGAGCGGACGAAGGCCGAAGGTGCAGGCGGCCGAGAGGAGCGCGATGGCGACCATGTAGCCGGCCACCCAATAGGCCGAGCCGTACTCGGCGAGGAGTGCGGTTGCGATCAGCGGCGAGAGGCCGCCGCCGAGGATCGGGCCGAGCTGCTGCACGAGCGAGAGGCCGCTGTAGCGGATGCGCGCCGGAAACAGCTCCGAGAAGTAGGCGCCTTGCGCGCCGTAGACCGAGCCATGACCAAGCGCGAGACCTAGCGCGATCGCGAGCCAGATCATGCCGGTGTGCCCGGTGTTCAGCATCTGGAAGAAGACGAGCGCGAGCGCGGCCTGGAAGATCATGCCGCCGACATAGACGGCGCGACGATCGACCCGGTCCGACAGTGCACCGAACAGCGGCAGCGTCAGGCATTCGAGCGCACAGCCGACGAGCACGCCGTTCAGGATTGTCTGGCTCGGCGGCCCGAGCTTGGTCTTGCAGTAGGTGATCGCGAACACGGCGTAGATGTTGAACAGCCCGCTCTCGGCGACCTTGGCACCGATGCCGAACAGGATGTTACCCTTGTGATTGCGGACCGCCTCGACCACCGGCACGCTGGCAGCCCCCTCCTCGCTCAGCACCCGCTTGAACTCGGGCGTCTCCGAGATCTTGAAGCGGATGAAGAGCCCGATCCCGACGAGGACGATCGAAAACAGGAACGGAATCCGCCAGCCCCAGGCGAGGAAGTCAGCCTCGCTCATGGAGGTCGACAGGATTCCCAAAAGCGCGATCGGGATCAGGAATCCGGCGGGCACGCCGATGTGGACGAGCGAGCTGAAGAAACCGCGCCTGTCGGCCGGCGCATGCTCCACCGTCATCACCATGCCGCCGCCATATTCGCCGCCGATGCCAATTCCCTGCAACAGCCGCAGCCCGATGAGACAGATCGGCGCTAACACACCGACCTGCTCATAGGTCGGCATGAGTCCGATGAGGAAAGTCCCAAGTCCCATGATCAGGATAGTGATGAGCAGCGCCGTTTTTCGGCCGACGCGGTCTCCGAAATGGCCGAACAGCACGCCGCCGAGCGGCCTTGCACAATAGCCCACGAAGAATGTCGCGAAAGCGAGCAGCGATCCAACCAAGGGATCGGAACTCGGGAAGAAGATCTTGTTGAAGACGAGCGCGGTCGCGGTCGCGTAGAGCGTGAAGTCGTAATACTCGATCATGTTGCCGATGGCGCTCGCCACAGCAACCTTCCGGATGTCGCCCGAGGCCCGACCCTTGATCGAAGCGGCCGCTTGGTCTGCCACCCGGCTGGACCCGATCGACCTAACCATTCCGCTCATGACGTCGTCCTCCGGCTTCGGCAGGAAGACATTCCTGCCTGGACTTTTGTCCATATTGCGGACAACAAGAGCAGCGACTTATTCCACATGTCAAGAGGATTTTTCCGCCGGATCGCTAGCCATCCCGCACATTCAACGCATGTTTCGATACTTCAGCGAACACGCTTGAGCGAACACGCTTGACGTCCTGCGCGCATTTGGCATACAAAATGTCCACATTCCGGACAATAAAGGAGGATAACGTGCCAGCAAAGATTACCGGTATCATTCCGCCCCTCACCACGCCGTTCGATCAGAACGGTGACATCGACGAAAAGGCTTTCCGTCGCCAGGTGAAGTTCTTGCTCGAGAAGGGCGTGCATGGCGTCTGCGTCGGCGGCAGCACTGGTGAGGGTCACACGCTTACCGCCGACGAATTCCGCCGCTTGATCGAGGCCTGCGCAGAGGAGCTGAACGGCAAGGTGCCGCTCGTCGCCGGCATCATCGCCAACTCGACCCGCGAAGCGATTGCCCGCGCCCGTGCCATTGAATCGGTCGACGTCGCTGCGCTCCAGATCACGCCGGTGCATTATCTCTTCAAGCCAGACGAGGATGCGACGGTCGGCCACTTCAAGACGCTGTCCGAGTCGGTCAAGCAGCCGGTCATCATCTACAACGTCGTGCCCTGGAACTACCTGAGCCCTGCGCTGCTGCTGCGGATCATGAACGAGCTGCCCGGCGTGATCGGCGTCAAGCAGAGCGCCGGCGACCTCAAGCTGATGGCCGATCTCTTGCTCGACGTGCCCGCGGGCAAGGTCGTGCTGACGGCGGTCGATGCGCTGCTCTATCCATCCTTCGCGCTCGGCGCGCATGGCACGATTGCAGCAAACCCGGCTGCAGTGCCCGGCGCCTGCGTGGCACTGTGGAACGCGGTCCAGCGCGGCGACCACGCCACCGGGATCGAGATCCACAAGCGCCTGTTGCGGTTCTGGAACACGATCGTCGGCGACAATCTCCCGGCCTGCGTGAAGCATGCCCTCACCCTCCAGGGATCGCCGAGCGGGCTTCCGCGGCAGCCGATGCCGGCTCCGACCAGCCGGCAGAAGAACGCGATCGCTGCTGCGCTCAAGCCTTTGCTCGAGGTCGAAGGCGGCGTGAGGCTGGTCGCGGCCGAGTGAGCACACGACAAAGGGCGCGGCATTGCCGCCGCGCCCGATTCCGTCTAAGTCGGATATGGTTCGCGTCCTGGATATTGCGTGGTGACGCCACCCGAAAGGTCCGACATGACTAGCGTCGACAGCAGTCGACAGAGCGTGAAGTCGCTCTTCAAGATGCTCGAGGTCCTGGAGGCCTTCTCCTCGACCGACCCCGAGCTGAGCGTTGTCGAGATCGCGCGCCGCACCGGCCTGCCGCGCACCACCGTTCATCGCATTGTAGATAGCCTGCGCAGCGTCGGGTTCCTGGAACAGGACGCGAGCCGCGATCGCTACCGCCTTGGCATAAAACTGTTCGAGCTCGGCGGCAGCGCACTCATGAACCTTCCGCTGTATCGCGAGGCGCCGCCTTTCGTCGATACGCTTGCCAAGCTCAGTGGCGAGGATGTGCATCTCTGCATCTTCGACGGCGCGCAAATGGTCTTCGTCAATCGCCGCAGCCAAATTGCTGCCCGCCCGCACAACACCGTCATCACGATGGAAGCCTCGCCCTGTCACTCGACGGGCGTGGGTAAGGCGGCGCTCGCATTCCAGAGCGACGCCGTGATCGACCGGGTCATCCGCGCCGGCCTGCCTCGTTTCACGCCGAGCACGATCGTTGAGCCGAAGCGGCTAAAGACCGAGCTCGCGGCAATCAGGTCCCGCGGCTATTCGGTGGACGATTGCGAGCATGAGCCGGAGCTGCGCTGTGTCGGCGCGCCGATCCGCAACAGTGCAGGCCGCGTCTTCGCGGCGATCAGCGTGAGCGGTCCGAGCCGGCGCGTTACGGCTGAATGGGTGCCAGAACTCGCCCGGACCGTGATGACGCACGCCGAGCTGCTGTCGATCCGCCTGGGCTACCAGCCTGACTCGCACGGCCGGGCCGCAGACGCTGCGCCGGAGCGCAACACCCCCAAACGTCGTCAACGGTCCGCGGCAGGAACCGCACAAGGCGAACGTGGCGCCTGATCGAAGGACTTCACCCTCCATCTTCGCCGGTCCGCGGTGCCGCGCGCAGCTACGAGGTGACTAGCGACGGTCGCCTCAATTGTCCCGTCGAGTCTGCAAGACTCGCGAGGTAGTGCGCGGCGTCGCTAATATCGGCGACGATCTCGCGTTCGGCGCCATCGGCGTCGCCTGCGACGATAGCCTTCAGCGCCGCGGTGTGATGATCCCAGCCCTTCAGCAGGACCACGTATTCGGGGATCACGTAGGACAACACCGGCCCGCAGCGCAGCCACATGTTCTCGATGGTCTCGACGAGTAGCGGAATGCCCGACATCGCATAGATGCCGAAGTGAAACTTGCGGTGATGTTCGAGGTAGCTCTCGAGCTTGCGCGCAGCGATCAGCGACTGCATCGTCGAAAGCCGCTCTTGCAGCTTTCGCAGCGTGGCATCTTCATGCCGGTGCAACGCGGCCTCCCGCGCTGCGCGCCCTTCCAGGGCGCAACGCACCACCGTCAGGTCCGAAAGCTCGCGGCGGGACAGGTGCGGCACGATCGCTGAATTGCGCGGCCCCTGTTGCAGCACGCCTTGCGCCACCAGACGGGTGACGGCGTCGCGTACCGGTGTGATCGACGTCCCGAAACTTTCGGCCAGTGAGCGCAAGGTCAAGACCGTGCCGGGCTCGAACCGCCCGGCCAGCAGCGCATCCCGCAACTGTGCGTGTGCGAGGTCCCACAGCGGTTCACGCTCGATTCGTTTCAATGCCGTCATACAACGCTCGGTATCGCGGCGCGCGACATCGCGCAAATCCCTCAGCCAGGCGCTAGGCTTGACCTGCCGACGATGTTTGTTATAACAAACAACAAAATGGGAGGAAACACAACCATGCAAAAAGTCGCCGCGATCGCCCTGGCATGCGTGATCTCGCTGTTCCAGACGCCGGCCAGCCACGGTCAATCGAGCTTTCCCCAGCGGGACATCACCTTCATCGTGCCATGGAACGCGGGCGGCTCAAATGACGTCGCGGCTCGGGCGCTCGACCCGATTCTGCGCGAACATGGGATCAAGATCGTCATCGAAAACGTCGTCGGCGCGACCGGCGTGATCGGCATGCGCCGGGTCGCGAGTGCAGCGCCGGACGGTTACACGCTGGGCATGGGGACCAGCTCGACGCTGGCGCTGATGGCGCAGGGCAAGGCGCCGCTGACGAATGCGCAATTCACCCACATCGCGCGCGTCTCGACCGATCCCCTGATGCTCCTGGTCTCGACCAAGGCCGAGCAGAAATCGCTCGACGACTTCATCAAGTACATGAAGGGCAATCCCGACAAGGTCACGATCGGCACCCCCGGCAATTACAATCTAAACCACATCTTCGCCTTGATGACGGCGCGCGCGGCGGGCGTGAACTTCGTCAACGTGCCCTACACCGGCGGATCGAAAGTGGTGGCCGACCTGCTCGGTCAGCACGTCGATTCCGGCGTGTTGAAGCCCTCGGAAACACTTGGCCAGATCCAGGAAGGCCTGCTGAAGCCGATCGGCATCTTCGCCAATGAGCGGCTGGAGATGTTTCCGGACGTACCGACCTTCAAGGAGAAGGGCTACGACGTCTTTCCCTACGGCCCCGTCGTCCAGATGGCTTACGTCGTTGGTCCGGCAAACCTCCCCGACGACGTCCGCACCAAGCTGATCACCGCGTTCCGCGCCGCCATTCAGGACCCGCGCTTCAAGGAATTCGCCAAGAAGAACGTGTTCCTTGTCGACGACCTGACCGGTGATGCGCTGACCAAGGAAGTCGACAACGTCGCAGCCACGTTCGGCACTGTGGCGTCACAGGTCTTTCCGAAGGAATAGGCGGGTCCGGCGGAATCGCGGCTCGTAATCCCAACACTCTCCAACCAAGGTTCACGCGCTTGTCCATCAAGAAGATCACCTGTCACGTCGTCGCCGCTCCGGTGCAACGTCCCTTCACCTCCTCGCGCGGCTGGCTCTATAAGACACGCGGCACCTGCCTGGTCGAGATCGAAACGAATGACGGCATCGTCGGCTGGGGCGAATGCTACGGCCCATCGGCGGTCGCAAAAGCCTTTATCGAGACCCAGCTTGCCCCGCGCGTGATCGGCCACGATCCGTTCGACGTCGAGGTGATCTGGGAAGACCTCTACAACCGGATCAAGGATTACGGGCCAAAGGGCATGTCGATCGCAGCCATCAGCGGCATCGACATCGCGCTCTGGGACATTATCGGCAAGGCCTGCAACAAGCCAGTGCACAAGCTGATCGGCGGCGCCTTCCGCACCGAGGTCGACGCCTACGCCACCGGGCTCTACTTCACCGACATGGACCGGCTGGTCGATGAAGCCGTCGAGGAAGCGACGGGTTACGTTGAGGCCGGCTTCAAGGCGATCAAAATGAAGATCGGGCTTGGATCGATCAAGCGCGACTTCGAGCGCGTGAAAGCCGTACGCGAGGCAATCGGCTCCGGGATCAAGCTGATGGTCGACGCCAATCATTGCTTCACTGTGCCCGCTGCGATCCGTCTCGGCCGCAAGCTCGAAGACCTCGACATCGAGTGGTTCGAAGAGCCCATCTCGCCGGAAGACATCGACGGCTATGTGGAGGTTTCGCGCGCGCTCGACATGGCAGTCGCCGGCGGCGAGAACGAATTTACCCGCTGGGGCTTCCGCGACGCCATCGTGCGCAAGGCGATGGACATCGTGCAGCCGGACGTCTGCGCGGCGGGCGGCATCACCGAATGCAAGAAGATCGCGACACTCGCTACAACGCATGGCGTGGAATGCGTGCCCCATGCCTGGGGTTCCGCAGTCGGCCTTGCCGCCACCATCCACTTCCTGGCATCGATCCCGAACCAGCCGCCGAGCCTGTTTCCGATGCCGCCGATGCTGGAATTCGAGCAGGAGGAAAACCCATTTCGCGACCATCTGGCGGTCGAACCGATCGTTCAGGTCAAGGGCAAGGTCGCGGTCCCGACCGGCGGGGGGCTCGGCATCGAGATCGATCGCGGCGTGATCGACCGCTACCGTGTGGCGTGAATCGATGGTCCGTTCATGAAATTCGTCACCTTCACCGAGCAAGGCTTTTCGCGCGCCGGCGTGCTACTGGGCAACAGCACCGGCGACGCCGATGCGATCGTCGATCTGGCGCATCCGGCGATGCGCGAATCCCTCGGCGGCGCGGCGCCGCAGATGCAGGCCCTGATCGAGGCCAGTCTGCCCAAAGTCGTGGAACGCATTAACGTGCATGGCCTTGCGGTAGCGGCACGGCTTTCGCGCGACGCGGTCACGCTGATGGCGCCACTGCCGGCGCCGCGGCGCATCTTCGGCATCGCGCATAACTACCGCGACGCGGTGGCCGAACGCTGTATGCCGCCGCCCGAGCAACCGGTGCTGTTCATGAAGGCACCGCGAACGATCATCGGGCCGGAACGGCCCATCGTGCTGCCGGCAACGATTGGCGGCGTCACCTACGAGGCGGAACTCGCGGCCGTGATCGGCACGCGCGCCGAGAACGTCAGCAAGGAGCGTGCGCTCGATCACGTCGTCGCCTATGGCTGCTTCAACGACGTCAGCGCGAGCGAGATCATCAAGGCCGACGGCCATTTCGACCGCGGCAAGAACTACCCGACCTTCGGCCCCTTCGGACCATACCTCGCCTCCCGCGACGAGGTGCCGGATCCGCACGCGCTCACCGTGACGCTGAAAGTGGACGGCCGCACGCTGCAGTCCGGTTCGACAGCGAACATGCTGTTCAATGTTGCCGACCTCGTCTCCTATCTGTCGCGGCAACAGGCCCTCGAACCCGGCGACATCGTCGCCACCGGCACGCCGGCCGGCGTGGCCGGTCTGCACAAGCCGCCGGCTTGGCTCAGGCCTGGCTCGACCGCCGAGGTCGAGGTTGAAGGTCTCGGCCGCCTGCAAAATCCAATCATCGAAGGGCCTGCGCCAGATGCCTGAGAAACCCGTCGTCCTCTTGACCAACGCCATGCATCGCGATGGCGAGGCACTTCTCACCCCGCACGTTCGGCTGATCGTCGCGTCGGACACCAGGCCGGAGACGCTGCGCCAATGCGCCGCTGACGCCGATGGCATCATCGTGCGCGCGAAATTGCCCGACGACATCGTCGATCACGCGCCGCGCCTCAAGGGTATCGTCCGTCACGGCGTCGGCCTCGACTTCATCCCGGTCGCAGCCGCCACGGCACGCGGCGTCGCGGTTGCGAACCTGCCCGGAAGCAACACCAACGCGGTGGCCGAATATGTCATGTCGGCCTTGATGCATCTGCGCCGGCCGTTGCAGCGCGTGGATGCGCTGATGCGCGCCGAAGGCTGGGCGACCAGCCGCGCGATGGCGGACGGCCTTACCGAGTTGAGCGGAACGACACTCGGCATCCTCGGCGTAGGAACGATCGGGCGCCGCATCGCCAACATCGCGAGCAACGGTTTTGGCATGAAGGTGCTCGGCACGTCGCGCCGCAAGGGATCGCTGCCGCCTGATGTCGAGGAAGTCACGCTCGTGGAGCTGTTCGCGCGGAGCAACGCCGTGGTGGTCTGTTGCGCGCTGACCGACGAGACGCGCAGGCTCGTCAGCCACGATCTGCTGGCACATATGCGGCCGCAATCCGTCCTGGTGAACGTCTCGCGTGGCGCCGTGGTCGACACGCCCGCCATCATCTACGCGTTGCGGTCAGGCAAGCTCGCCGGTGCCGCGCTCGATGTGTTCGATGTCCAGCCGCTGCCGCCCGACGATGCGCTGTTCGATTGTCCCAACCTGCTGCTAACGCCGCATACCGCGGGGATCACCGCCTCCAGCGGCCGCGCGATGGCGGTTGGTTCGGCCGAAGAAATGCTCCGAATCCTGCGCGGCGAGCAGCCGCTCAATCTCGTCAATCCCGAACACAAGACGGTCTGAGGTTTCAAAATGCGTATCACATCGATCAAGGCGGTCCCGATCTCCTATCCCGTACCGCAGGGCCAGAACGTCCGGTTGGGCATCGGCCGTGCCGTGAAGCGCGACGCGGTGTTGGTCAAGGTCACGACGGATGAGGGCCTCGTCGGATGGGGCGAAGCCCATCACGGCCGCTGCCCCGGTGCGATCGCGAAGCTGATCGACACCACGATCTCCGAACTGGTCGTCGGTATGGATGCGATGAACGTGGTCGGGGTCTGGCAGCGCGTCTACCAGATGCAGTTGGCGAGCCATGGCATGGGCTATGCCGCCGCAATGGCGCTCAGCGGCCTCGATCTGGCGCTGTGGGATATCCGCGCCAAGGCGGCGGGCTGGCCATTGTACCGGCTGCTCGGCGGCGCCTCAAAGCCGATCAAGGCCTATGCGGGCGGCATCTCGCTCGGATGGCAGGCGCCGGAGTCGCTGGCGCAGGAGGCGCTGGGCTACGTCGCGCAGGGCTACAGGGCGATCAAGCTTCGCGTCGGCGACAATGCGCGCGACGACGTAGCGCGTGCCACGGCGGTCCGCGAGGCGGTCGGAGACACCATAGAAATTCTGGTCGACGCCAACACCGGCTATACGGTCGATGACGTGCGCCGCGTGATGCCGGCCTATGACGAGCTAGAGATCGGATGGCTCGAGGAGCCGTTCCCGGCGCAGGATTATCGTTCGTACCGGACCGCCGCCTCGCTCGGCTCGACGCCGCTGGCGGCCGGCGAAAATCATTTCACGCGCTTCGAATTCACCCGCCTGATCGAGGATGGCGCCGTCAGCTTTGTGCAGCCGGATCTGTCCAAGACCGGCGGCGTCACCGAGGCGATGCGGATCGCCGGGATGGCTTATGCGTGGAAACTGTCCTTCAATCCACATACCTCCGCGACCGGCATCAACATGGCGGCAACCATCAACGTGCTCGCGGCCGTCGATGCCCCCGGCTATTTCGAGGGCGACGTCGCCAAGCACAATCCGTTCCGCGACGAGGTCGGCGGCGTCCCGTACACGCTCGACGCCGAAGGTTGCGTCAAGCCGTCTGAAACACCTGGCCTCGGGGTCGAGATCAACGAGGCTTTCATCAACGCGCATCCGCTGATCGAGGGCCCCTGCTATGTCTGAACCGCTGCAGGCTGAAGTCAAATCGCGCGCCACGCGTCTTGCTTACTTCGCCTGCGGCGCGTTCCTGCTTCTGTTGACGGGCGCGGCCTCCGCGCAGACCCCTGTCGCGCCTGCAACAGCCGATCCGGACACCTACCCCAGCCACACGATCCGCTACATCGTTCCCTACCCACCGGGCGCGTTCAACGACACGCTGGGCCGGATCGTGTCGCAAAAACTTCAGGAGGCATGGGGCGTTCCCGTCGTCGTCGAGAACCGGCCGGGTGGCGGCACGCTGATCGGGACCGACGCGGTCGCCAAATCCGCACCCGACGGATATACACTGCTCGGCGTGGCGTTTCCGTTCGGCTCCAACCCAAGCATTTACAGGAGCCTGCCTTACGACACCGTAAAGGACTTCACGCCGCTGATTTTTGCGGGTCAGACGCAGAATCTTCTCGTCGTAAGACCCGCCATGCCGATCCATTCGGTCAAGGATTTCGTCGACTACGCCCGAAACAATCCGGGCAAGGTCTCTTACGGGTCCACGGGCATCGGTTCGTCGAACCACCTCTCAATGGAGTTGTTCAAGAGCATGACCGGAATCGATATCGTGCATGTCCCCTACAAGGGAAGCGCACCGATGGTGAACGATCTGCTTGGCGATCACATCGATGCGGCGTTCGACAATACGCCAAACGTGCTGCCGCAGGTCAATGCCGGCAAGTTGCGCGCGCTCGGCGTCAGCAGCACGGCACGCTCGACGCTTACGGGAAGCGTTCCGACGGTTTCGGAAGCCGGCGTTCCCGGTTACGAGGTCACGGTCTGGTTTGGCATCGTCGGGCCTGCCGGGATGCGGCCGGAGATCGTCCGCAAACTGAATTCAGAACTGAATGCGATCCTCGGGACGGACGACGTCAAGCGTCGATTCCAGGATCAGGGCGTCGACCCCGTTGGCGGCTCACCCTCGCAATTCGCGGATCACATTCGCAGCGAGATCCAGAAGTGGGCCAAGGTCGTGAAGGACGCCAATATTCAGCCGGAGTAAGTTTTCGTTGCACGTCACTGTGTTACTGCGCTTCGCTCGAACGGTTTATTCTCGGCGATGAACCTTGCGGCCAGCACCAGAGCGCCCATCGAAAACTCCTTTCCATGCGCGGCGATCATCCGCTCGGAAAGCTCCGCCAGTTCCTTGAAGAACTGGTCTTTGCTTTCGGCTTCATTTGGCGATCGAGTAGCTGTCATGATTTTCCTCCTGATGATCGCGGCACGGCTCTCCGCCTGCAGCCAGATCAAGCTGTTTAAACCGGGTCCGGTTATTTGAAAACGTTCGGCGGAAACGTCACGATTGCCGCCTCCCCGTCGCTTGTTCCAATTGCAAGATGCTGACCATCGCGGGACCATTGCAAGGCGTGGACAGGACCTCGACCGGGCTGTTTGACGACCAGTTCGTCGGCTTCTCCGATCCTTGCGACAACGACCACGCCGTCGCCATAACCTGCTGCGACCAGCCGACGCTCCGGGTGCATATCCACCGCCTCGACGAGGACGAATCTGGCGCGGCCGGTCGCGAGGTTGACCGGCTGTTCGCTGGCGTCGTTGAGACTCGAAACGTCCCATGCGATCATCCGATAGGCTCCGCTCGTAACAAGGACGCGAGAGTCTGCACTCCACGAAAGGGACGCAACGCTCGTGGGATAGCCGGGAATCCGGACGATCCGCGCATCGGCAAGGCGCAGCAACACAATGCCCGTTTTTGCGGCTGATATGGCCAACCAGCTTCCGTCGGGGCTCCATGACAAGGTTGAGATGGAGCCTAACTCGAATGAGGCCGCCGGCTCGGGTCGTGGCCCGTAGGCACGAATGAGCAGACAGCCGTCGACTCCCATCGCAAAGCGCCGACTATCCCGTGATACGGCGATTGCCGATGCATTTCCTCCCGCACGCTCCTGGAGCCAGCCGACGTTGCCATTGGAGTCATAAGATATGACCGACCCGCCAGAGGCAGCCAGGATGCCGCCAGCCTGCACCGGCGCTACGAGATCAATCGGCGAACCATGGTTTGCGGCTAGCTGTGTGACACCGGATGCCGACACGCTCAACAATCGGCTGCGATCACTTGCGATGAAGCCCGAAGTCCCGAGCGGGGCGAGATGAAATGGAGCATCACTGATTGCGACTTTCGTCAACGGTGGCACCGGTTTCCGTCGCGGTGAAATCGTTGCCCGGCCTCCGTCGAGCGCGATACGACAGCGATCCTGCGGCGGCTCGATGTCAGTCAGGGGAGCTATCGCCAATGCACCATCGGCGAGCGCGAACGCAACCATCTGTCCCACGGGGTCGAACGCCACACTGGTAACGGGCGCGCCTAGAGTCCAGTGCCGTCCAAGCAATTCATAGAGCGTTACGGTCTCTGCTTCCATCGTGTCCATCGATCGCCTCACATTCGGATGGGCCAACCTGCGTCGGCAATCCACCTGTCCAGCTCTTCGAGGCGTCGCTCCAGCGCGGCGCAATGAGCATCGCATACCGCCATTCCAGCATTTGCGTTTTGCAAGCGTCCCCGCGCGTCCTCGAGGGCCGTGGCAAGCGCATGCGAGGCGCCTGTCGCCGCAATCTCCCGCTCGATCCGCTGAATCTCGAATTCCGCCCCGCCGCCAAGCTGACGGTTCAGAAGATTGCGCGATTGCGCGGACGATATCTCCTGAACGACCAGCAACCGCTGCTTCAACATTTCCACAAGCGTCGGAGAATCGCCACTCATGAATCTGTCTCGATCTGAACCAGGATTCGCTGCAGGCCACCGACACCGGACACGAAGTGTTGCTGCGCATCATTGATGTGAGATTGCAGCGAGTCCCACAGATCGACCCTGAGCAACCGCGCCGGATCGCCGGCCATCGTCTCGAGCGTCTGCAGGCCGAACTGATGCCGTAAGCCGATCCCCTGCAAGATGAAATCGGTCAGCTCGCGTGCATGCGTTTCGATGAAGGGACGCAGTAGCGGATGTGCGCCATAACTGATGCCGCGCCTTGCGAGTTCGGTCTCGATGAACACGATGAAATGCCGCACCAGGAGATTTTGGCTTTCGCCGATCAGGTGCACCATAAAGGTTATGTCGCTGTCCGCGCGCGCAAGGATCTGCGACGCCACCGTCGCCGCAGCGACCGGCTCTCCTTCGCCCTTCTGTTCATCCCAGACAGTCGGCATGCCTGGCCCTATCCTCAGGTCCGCGAACGGTATTGATGCAATTTGCGATACAGCGTGGCACGCGAAAGCCCCAGCTTTTCGGCGGCGGCGGCAATGTTGCCGCCAGCGTTTGCGACGGCCCTCTCGATGGCCCGACGCTCCATCTCGTCGAAGCGCGCGATCTCGTCGCCTCCCGACGCTGGGTCATGCTCCGCCGGCGAGCGCGCCGAGGGTATCTGAGCCGCAGCTTCCCGGAAATCCTCCGGTAAGTCCCTGGGGGTGACGATGCCGGTGAGCGTCATCAGCACAAGGTTCTCGATCAGATTGCGCAGTTCGCGAACGTTTCCCGGCCAGCTATAGCGCCGCAGCAATTCCATCGTGGCTGCCTCGAAACGCAGCGGTTCGGTGCTATAGGTCGCGGCGAACTGTCTATTGAAATGATCGATCAATATCTCGACGTCGCCCAAGCGCTCGCGAAGCGGCGGGATGATAAATTTGACGACACCGATCCGGAAATACAGATCTTTTCGGAACCGTCCCTCCGCCACTTCCTGCTTCAAGTTCCGATTGGTCGACGCTACGAGCCGGACGTCCACCGGGCGCGGCTTGCTCTCACCGAGCCGGTATACCGCGCGCTCTTCCAGCACGCGGAGCAGATAAGGCTGCAGATCCAGTGACATCTCGCCGATCTCGTCGAGGCTGAGCACGCCGCCATTGGCAAACTCAAACCGTCCAGGCCTCCCCTCGCGCGTGGCGCCGGTGAAGGCGCCTGGCGCATGGCCGAACAATTCGCCGCCGAGAAGCTCTTTCGATACCGCACCGCAATTGAAGGCAATGAACGGCTCCTTGCCCGTCTTCTGGCTGGCGGCGTGAACCAGGCGCGCAAATAGTTCCTTGCCGACCCCCGTCTCGCCCTCAAGCAGAATTGCCGTCCGGCCAAGCGCCGCCCGCTCAACCTTCTCGACGGTTTGCAGCAATGCTTCACTGCATCCGACAATTGCTTCCTTAGCCGACATGAGTGCCGCGTGGGCTGCCGGCGACATTTGGAATGCGGCAGGATTCACGCGCGGCCTCGATGCGAGCACCAGCATCGCGCCCTTCACCACCCCGTCGACCACCAACGGCTCGATCCGCTGCTCGCGCAGTTCCTCGGGCAGTCCATTCGCAAGCTCTCTAGCCAAGAAGCCCTCGCTGCTTGGGATTAGCTGCGTTCCGATGCTCAAGTCCTGCGACTGCGCAATCCGCCGCCAGCGGACCGACGCCATGTCGTTGTGATGAACAACCCTGCCGAACCGATCAAGAATTACGACGCCGTCAGCGCTGTTCATCCCGGGCATTCGAGAAATGCTCGCCTCGAGCAGCCGCATTCTCTCGATGCGAATCTTTTCCGAGAGCGCAAGTTCGATATGATTGGCCGCGACGACCGCCAGCGCCACATTATGCCGGTGAAAGATCGCCTGGGGTCCGGAAAAATCGACGATGCCGATAATGCTGCCGTCGATCGGACTGCGAATGGGACTGCCGACGCAGGTCCATGCCTTGATGCCCTCGGAAAAGTGCTCGGCCGCATGGACATGAACCGGTTTTCCGGTGACGAGCGCTGTGCCGATGCCGTTGGTGCCGGTGATCGTCTCGCCCCAGGCGGCGCCGATTTCCAGGCGAATATCGTGGCCCGCATCAATCGTCCGCCGATCGCCCCCCACGTCCAGCACGACGCCATTGCTGTCGGTGATGACCACCATCGTGGCCGCGTCGCCAAGCACCTGCGCGACGCGGCGAAAGGTCTCCGCGCTCGAATCAAGCAAGTCATCATTCTTCAGACGCAGTTCGTAAAGATCGTCCGGCGAGGCGACGAGATTGCTGCCGTTGCCATGAGCATTGACCCCGGACTTGACACTGCGCTGCCAAGAGTCCTCGATGAGGCCTCGCACCGGTGCGTTCTCACGCCTGAGGTCTCCGAACGTCAGAAAGTTTTCCCACGCCCTGTTGGTTTCTCGCTCATCGTATGGCCGCCCCTGCTCCGCGTCCGTGGCGCCCGGAACTTTGTAGCCTTCCAGGGAGAACGGCGGCTTAGCCATGAGCGTTTCCGTCAGCATTGGAGCACCATACGTACGTTGGCAAACAGCAACCCGATCGGCAGAAGCGACCTGAATCGGACCTAATCGGGATCGTCATCCCCACAGGTTCGGTTTACGGAGATCATTCGACGCTTTTGGCGATCGCATCCAACCCGAGACGGCGGGCGATAACCTGTTCCAGGCGCTCCTCGGACACCTCGTCGGGCACACTCACTCCCTCAAGGTCGGCGAGGACCTTGCAGAGCTCCTCATCCAGCGGATCGAAGATTCCGTTCTCGCGCGTGGCCAGAGCGAAGTATCGCGCTTGGCCCTTTCCGCGCAGTTCGCCGACAAAATGGAGTTGTCGCCCCGATGCGAGATCAGCGATCACGACACGGCCGTTAAGACTGATCCGTACATAGGGTTCCATCTCTCTGGGGCGGCCTGGCGGCGTCAACCAGAGCTTGCCTGATGGCTGGGGTTGCGGAACAGGGGCGGGATTGCGCAATTCCTGCCAGCGCCCAGCCGTCAGATGATTGGCGATCGCGTCGATCTTCGTGCGGTTCTTCTGAATGAAGTCCTTCGCCGCCACCTCTTCCCGGTGCGGACCGTCGCGCTTGGAAATGATGTGGACCATGTTTTCCTCCCGCCCCGGTTGGTCGGACGGCCGTGGAGGCTTGTGCATCACCTCCTTCGGCTCACGCCGGAGCTTTTAAGATTGTAACCCGTTCTCGATAGTTGTCACCGTCCAATCGTTCGACCACAAAGGTTACGCCGCAGCGTGCTTACGCATAACCTCTCCTTCCCCGGTGATGATTTCGATGCCGCGACGTTCGATTCGCGCGTCGCTGGGCACTCGGTTTCTCAATAGAACTGAGTATCTGGCCGCAATATCCCGCTCGCCGGATCCCTGGACGGCGCGGCGGAACACGGACCGCGGACACATGCCTCATGCACGCCCAAGCTTCTCTGCCCCGCCGCCCAGTGCCGGCCCCTGTGTCGGATCGAGGTGCTCCGGCACGTCGGCAACAAGCGTGTTGGTGGTCAGCACCAGCGTGGCGACGGAAGCCGCGTTTCGAAGCGCGGTATAAGTCACCCGCACCGGATCGACGATCCCTGCTGAAACCATGTCGATGAAGACACCGTTCGCGGCATCGAATCCGACGCCCGCCGGCGCGCTCAGCAGGTCGGCCACGACCTTCTCCGCATCATAGCCCGCATTCCGGGCAATGAATGCAGCGGGACGGGATAGTGTTTCGCGCACCAACTTGATGCCTTCGCCGAGGTCGCCATTGACGTTGCCGAGCGTACGCACGACCACCGGCGCGCACTGCGCCAATGCGGTGCCGCCACCCGGCACGATGCCCTCCTCGGCTGCAGCACGCGCCGCACTGAGCGCATCGTCGATCAACTGGATCGTCCGTTTTTGCTCGACGGGCGTGACGCCACCCGCAAGGATCACGGCCGTCCCGCCTGAGAGCTTCGCCAGCCGCTCCTTGAGCTTGTCCTGCTCGATGTTGGGTGGTGCCAGATCATGTTGCTTGGCCACCTGCTGGCGCCGCGCCGCGATCGCCGCGTCGTCGCCACCGCCGCGAATGATCACCGTTTCGCGCCCACTTGCCCGAACCTGCCGCGCGGTTCCGAGATCGGCAAGGCTGGTTTCTTCCAACTTGCCACCAAGCTCGCGAGCGATTACCCGTCCCCCCGTTATAATGGCGAGATCGTCCATCATCGCCTTGCGCCAGTGGCCATAGTCGGGTGGATTGACCACCAGCACCTTGCCACGGTTGCCATCGCCAAGCAGCGTAACGACGACTTCGGGCGCAATCTCTTCAGCGACGATGACAAGTGGTCGCCCGGTCGCGGCGACCGTCGCGCGCAGCGCCGACAGTTCGCTCGGCGTTTTGATCTTAAGATCAGTCAGAAGAATGTAGGGCTGATCCAGCACCACTTCCATCTTCTCGACATCCGTCACCATGTGATGGGAGATGTAACCGCGGTCGAACGACATGCCTTCGACGACTTCGAGCGTCGTGCTGGTCGTCAGCCCGTACTCGGAACTGATGATGCCGTCCTTACCGACACGCTCCACCGCCTCCGCGATTAGATCGCCCAGATGGGAGTCGGTCGACGCGATCGTCGCCACCGCCTGCAGCGTCTTGCGGTCCGACACGCCAATTGCCGAACTCTTCAGGGTCTCGACAACGACCTCGACGGCGCGATCAATACCCTTGCAGAGATCAACCGATTTGGCGCCGCGCTCCAGGGCTGCCACCCCGCCTTGAATCAGGCCGTTTGCGAGCACCATCGCCGTTGTCGTACCGTCGCCGGCGACTGCGTTGGTCTGCATCGAGACCTCGCGCACCACCTGCGCGCCCATGTTCTCGAAGCGGTCGGGCAATTCGATTTCAGACGCGATGGTGACGCCATCGCGCGATACGATGGGTGTGCCAATCGGCCGGTCGACCATCGCGTTCATGCCCTTGGGACCGAGTGTCGATTCGACCGCGGCGGCGAGCTTCTGGACTCCGCGTGCGAGAGCGCGTCGGGCCTCTATGTCATGCAGCAGAACTTTCGGCATAGCGTTTTACTCCCACGTGGTCGTCTCTTGTTTATATGCTGGGGCGGACTTGCTGACCGCTCCCGCTATTGGCACCAGCAAGCCGCTTGCCTCATGCAAGCGCCGCGGAATTCTCGGCCGTCACGGGCGGCTCGACGGACCGCGCGGCACAGCCACTGCCGCAGCCTCCACACGGCGCCGCGTCGACAGGAGTCCGTCCCGCGCTATTCCCTTCGGGTTCGCGATAGCGCGCCGCAAGAAGACCTCTGCACAACGAGCTATTGAACTCCATGTTGATGCGAACCCCCCGCAACCGCTGCAGATATGAGGCGAGTTCGTAGCGTTTGATGGAGCACCCGTCATAGGTGACGAAGGCCTGATCGCCGGGCAGCCAGGCAAGGCGCCGTTCAACCAGAAGCTCGCGATAGCGCGGCTTCTGGTGCGCGGCCTCCTCCGAGTCGAAATCGACCTTGTCGTAGGTGCTCAGATTCATCTGACAAATCGCCTGGTCGTCATAACCGGCCTCGCGCAAGGCCAATATCATGACCTCCTGGCGTCGCTCGAACGCCTTGCGGCGAAACTTCTCGCGCACCTCTTCGAGCGACCCTCCAGAGGCGAAGTCCTTGAGTGCGTCGCCGAATGATTTGCCTTCGCTGACGCCACGATTGATCTCCTCCGCGACCATGTGATCCCGGAGCTGTGGCCGCGCCTCGCGAACCCACGGCAGCGAGGAAACCGCCCGACGCATGTCGTCGGCCATGAGGAACGCGAAGTTCGCCGAACACCAATAGGTCGGCAGGCGAAAGACGATATCGACCCCGCAACTATCATCGATGGTGACACGCTCAATAAATCCAAGCTCTGTGACCGACTCGTCCAACTCGGGATCGGTGACCAACGCGAGGCGTGCCCACACCTCGCGGGTCCTTTGGTCATGATGCAGAAGGACAGCATCCATCGTTGTCACTCCGCCGCGGTCGCGTGCGCGCTTCCCGCGACCTTGCCCCTCTGCGCCTCGACGTCCACGCCGTAGAGGCGCGCAGCGTTGAGACCAAGGATCTTCCTCTTTGCCTGCTGCGTCAGATCGACACCGTGCTCCTGCTTCAGATCGTCGGGCAGTTCGAAGTTCCAGAATTTTTCGACGAGCCAGCGAGGCGTCCAGATTGCGTAGTCGCTGCCGAAAAGGAGTTTGTCCTCGCCGACCCAGAACAGCAGCTCGCTAATCACCTCGGCGAAATAACGCGGACGGCCGTGGATGAACGGCAGCGCCACCGCGAGGCCACCATAGACGTTCGTCTCCTGCACCGCGATCCAGCAAAAATCGTCCAGCCGTGGCAGGCCGCAATGCTCAATTATGAAATTGAGACCCTGGAAGTCGGTGGCGGCATGATCCACGTCGTGAACATCGAAAGCATCCTTGTCCAAGGGAATGATGGTCGGCCCCTTGTGAACATGGACATTTGTAATGCCGAGTTTTTGGCAAAGCTCGAGGCAGCGATAGGCGTTGGGATCCGTGAGCTTCCAGCCTCGCGACTCGCCCTTCCACTCGGCCGTATAAAGCTTCACGCCTTTTATGCCGAACGTCTCCTTCATGTAGTGAATATACTCGAGCGCCCGCTCGCCATCGCGCGGGTCGAAGGCGCCGTTGACGATAAAGCGATCCTTGTACTTCTTCGCCATCTCGGCGTTGCGATCGATGGTGTTAAAGCCGTTCTTGTAGAATTCCGTCAGATAGGTCGACTGTACGATGGCCATATCGTCCGGGCCGTCGACGAACAGATCGTGGTACATCTGCTCGGCGCTGTACTTCTCGAACTGGTCCTTGGGCCAGAGCTTGTCGGGCGGGCTGAGCGAGGTGTGGTAGGTGTAGAAGCAGTCAATGAACTGCTTGCCGTGAATGTTTCGCTGGTTCGCCGGACTGCCGTCCCAGAAATGGGTGTGCCCGTCGATGACGAAGACTTCCTCGCCGGTGGGGGTTATGAACATGATAATCTCCAAGGTTTTGCCAAGTGCTTTACGTCAACGTCGGGGACGGCCGATCGTGCGAGAATGAGGTGGAGCCACAACCGTCCGGATGTGGTCCACCCCAGGCTCGGGAGTTGAAAGAGTTCACTCGATGTATTCGAAGACCTCTTCCATATTTCCGAACAGCGTCACTGTGTTGTCGTCGATGCGCACCATTCGGCCATAGTGAGTCGAGGTATTCACTTCGAAGATCTCGGCCGTCATGTCTTTCCCGAGAATTTCGCTGATTTCATCCATCTTGAAGATCAACTTGCCCTCGCCGTCGATGCGGATCAGGGCCGGCTGATAGGTCACGGTCACGTTCGGCTTCTTCGCCATGAATTCGGCGATGGCGCGCGCTTCCACGCTGTCATTCATCGTGACGCCGCACTGATGAGAAATCGTCTGGTCGAAGACGATGTCTCCCATCTTCTGGAAGATGTTCTGGTTGGTCGCAGTTCTGGAAGCAACGGACATTGCAATTTACTCCTTGGGAAGGACGAGGCCGAGCTCGCCGAGGATCTTCTTGATGCGTTCGACCGACTGTGCGCGGGCGTCGGCGTACTGCACCGGCTTGGAGTGCGGCTGCGACCAGATCGGCTGCAGGCCGACGGCCGCCTTATTGGCGAGCGCCACATGCTTGTTCACCCAGCCCTGGAACAGGTTCTTGTTGTGGGCAGCATGCTGATTGTCCGTCACCAGAAGATGCAGCAGGTCGATCGTGTTCGCGAGATTGCGCTCATAGTCGGCCTCTGCGGCCGAAATGACCGACGGCGTGATGAAGTCGCCGTTGGACGAGGCCACCTGCATCAGGAAGCCGCTACGGAACAATTCGCCGACAAGCGGCTCGAACACGATGTTGGTGGCAAAGTACTGCTCGAGATAGTCGGCCGAACCCATGATCGATTCGACCGCTTCCCGGGTGCCTTGCCAGCCCTTGTCTTCCAGCCAGGTGCGCTTGCCCGCCGTGTCGTCGAAGCCCGGAATGTCCATTCCGATCTCGGCGAGATAGAGCGTGATATCCTGCGCAAGGCGAAGCTTGTAGGACGAGTTGGTCAATGTCGCATTGTTGATCATCTGCGTATAGCCATAGCGCTGAGCCTGCATCAGCGACGTGCCGAGGCCGAACTCGACATGTTTCCACGCGCCGAGGTGGTTTTGCAGAATCTTGACCCACGCTTTGTTGAAAGCCTTCGGCGCGCCGGACTTGCGGCCGTTGGCGATCACCGATTGAACCATGCCTTCGATCTTGGACTGACGCTGGTAGTGGGTGCGCTCCCACTCCTGATCGGGAGCACGGAACGCATGCCAGTTCGAGCTCAGCGCCGCAGTATTGTCCTTGGTGTAGGCGCCCTTCCCGTTGGGGAAGGAGATGATCCAGTCCTGCAGCAGGTAGCGTTCCGGATCCGGCTGCACATCGACGGTCACGTCCTCGTAGTGCGTCGCCCGCTTGCTGCGTGGCTCGAAGTACCTGTACCTGCGGCTGTCCGAATCCGGAAACACCGCAGCGCCCGCTGCACCGGATTCCACTGAAACACTTGGAACTGCAGTCATAGTCTTCCTCCTCCCATTGGTGGCTTGCACTAGCTGGACCGGCATTCGGAAAGTCTCAGTTGGCGGCCGGCGTAAACTTGTCGAAGAAGATGCGATCCGATTCGACATCGTTCATCTGCAACACCGGCGTCAGCGCCTCGATCATCGGCGATGGTCCGCAGGCATAGACGTCGACGTCTTCCCCGTATCCCGAGTTGCGCAGGTGTGCCCCGACCGCTTCGTGCACGAAGCCCTTTTCCCCGCGCCAAGCCGTGTCATCGGCCGCGTGAGAGAGGACGGGCACAAACGTAAAATCCGGATGCTTTGCCGAGAGTTCTGCAAAGCGATCGAGGTAGAAAAGATCGTTTTGCGTCCGGGCTCCGTAGAAGAAGCGCACCGGACGTACTTCTCCGGAGTTGATGTGATCGTGGAGGATCGACCAGAGAGGCGACATTCCCGATCCGCCCCCGACCAGGATCACGGCTCCGTTTCTGTTTTCTCGCCGGAAGCAGGTGCCGTAAGGTCCCCTGACCCCGACTCTGGTTCCGACGGCGAGGTCTCCGTCGAGCTGGGAGGAGAAGCGTCCGTTCGGGTACTTCTTGATGATGAATGCGAGCTTTTGGCCTTCGAGCGGCGAATTTGCCATGGAAAACGAGCGCGTAATCGTCTCTGCCCCCGAGAGCGTGATGTCGACATATTGACCCGCCCAGAACTTCAAAGGTTGGTCCAGCGAGATCTCGAGGTGCCTGATGTCGTGGGTCAGCGCGGAGACGCTCGTGACCGTGCCTGTGAAGTCCCTGACCGGGATCGATTTCGACAGCACCTCTTCGTCATAGTTGAGGAGCTCTACTTCAAGATCCGAGTAGGCCAGCGTGCGGCACAACAAAATATAATCCTGACCACGCTCCATCTCGTTGAGGGCGAACGTCGAGTATTTCTTCAGCTCCACATCGCCTTCGGTAAGGACGCATTTGCACGCTGAGCACTGTCCCTCCTTGCAACCATGCGGCAACGCGATGCCCTGGCGGAAGGCCGCATCGAGGACGGTTTCGTTCTCCTCGACCTCGAATTCTATGCCTACCGGATGCAGGCGAACGACATTAGCGGGCGCGCCCATAGGGCCTCCTCAAACCAAGGCTTGCAGCTCTTCCGGGGATTGATCGGGAAGGAGCCAGCCGGAGCTGGCTGGCTCCCTCCTGGCTGCTCAATTGCAGGGATTGATAGTGAAGCCCTTCCGATACTCCGCGAGGTGTGCCTCGCGCTGAGCCGGCGCCATCTCGCGCAGCGTGAGAAGCGGGCTCTTCAGAACATGTCCGCGGACATCGTCAAGCGTCCACATCTCCTTCTCGTCGAAGCGCAGGTGTGGCTGCGGGATCAGCGTCTTGCCATCGGTGCGGACGAAGCCGAGATCCTTGATCGCGTCGGCGAGGTCCCAGCCATCGTAGCAGCTTTCCCATTCACGCCGTCCGCTGAACCGGCCCATCGCGGGCGTCGGTCGTCCCTCATATTCGTCGGCGAATGCCTGCACCGTAGTCCAGCGATCCAACTCATGCGCAAAGGTATAGAGCTGGCCGTCGATCTCCCCGGTGACGATATCCTCGCGGATCAGGCAAGGCACAAGACACGACCAGCAACGATGCGGATAGACGTAGCCGACATCGCTGTTGAAGAGGATGTTGGTCTGCCCGGGATGCGACAGCTTCTCGTACCATTTCCAGAATTCGCCGAACTGGGCGTACCACCCCGGATATTTATGCTCGAACCACTCGAAGTCCTTGTCGGTCTGAGCTTCGATCCGCCAGAAGTTCACCGACCAGCCAACCGCGAAGAATTGCGCGACCCTGTGGACGTAGTGCTTCTCGGTGAGGCGCTTCCAGGCTGTCTGGACGTCGTCGTGATGGATCTTGATGCCGTATTTCTCGAGCGGCAGCATATAGGTGCGGTAATAGTCCTCGAAGATCCAGCGATGCCACATCTCCGCATAGGACTCCTTGTTCTTGTCGCGATTCGTGGTTCCATACTCGATGAAGGTTCCGATCGCGGCATCGACGATCGCGTGGTTCTGCCAGAAGGCATAACGCAGGTCCCGCTCGATCAGTAGATGGTTCTCGGGCTCCTTGAGCATGGACATCAGCATCGAATGGCCGTTGCCGATGTGCCGGCTTTCATCCGACTGAACGGAAAGGAACACGGTCGGAAGCGCGTAGTCGCCGTTGCGAGCGGCCTCGGACGGCATCGCCACGAACAGCGTGTTCGTAAAGGCGGTCTCAGCCACAACGGTCAGATAGATGTTCGCCGAAGTGATTGCGTCACCGGTGATGAAGCCCTCACCGAACTGACGGCCGATCGTGGTGGCATAGCACTTGCCGAAGGCCTCTTCCGTGATATCGAACCCGGCCGGATCGATGTAGTTCTCCATGTACCACTTCTTGAGGTTCATCTGGATCGTCGAGTGACGGAACTCGTCGACCATCTGCATCGTGAAGCCGGTGCGAAGATCCTCACCCGGAGCGAGACGGCCGACCATGGCCATCGAGCGCGCCGCCGAGATCTCGGGGAACGGGATGATCGCCAGGAACAGCTTCATCCACTCAACCCATCGTGGCTCGACGTTGCGGAACATGTCGCCGCGCAGAGCCGCATCGAGCGCGCCGTAGACGCGGTTGTCCTTCTCCTCCTGCATTGGGAAATAAGAGCGAAGGACCTGCTTCATCGGATCCTTCGGCGCTTTCGTGATCTTGTAGTCCGTCGGGAATGTCATCGCCTCCTGGACGTAGGAAGGATTCCAACCGAGATCTGCAATCTTCTTTGCAGCGTCACCGACGGAAATGCCGCGCTGGGCGGTGATCTTGTTGAGTGTTAGCGTTCCAGACATCTAGTCTATCCTCCTGATCGAGTCAGAAACCACATCGATATTCCGCCTGCTCCAGGCCTCGACGGCCGGGCAGTGCTTACCCGTACGTTACGGGCCACCTCGCGGCCGTTCTCACGACCGGACGTTTGATATCGGCAAGGGTCTCAGGATGACTGTGGAGTACTCCGCGAGCGATCAGCGGCGATCTTGGAACCAGCGGCTTCCCGATCGCAATTGTGTTGTCCCGCACAAGATTACGTCCTCAGCTAGGCATCCCCTTCCCTCGTTCTTTTCGCGGCTCGCCCCAGACGAGGACCAGTCAGCGTTGTTGTGCTTAGGAGCTTTGCAATGGGCGTGCCAGCTCGTCCAAGCGCCTCGCCAGATGGTTTCTGATGACGTGAGCGTGGGATGAGTGACGGTCGTGCCCGCATGGCCCTCGGCTTGACGACTGATCGAGATGCAAATTGCGACAGGAATTGCAAAATGAGAATCGCTGCAACGCAGAGGAGCCAGTTTGCATCGCAATGTTTGCGCCGCGGTAGTGATCACTCGCTGGGACCAAGTGCGCAATGGCATACGACTCGCGGACGGCAAATCCACCGCGAGCGAACGTATGCCCGCGATGGATTAGATGCGCCTGGTCAAGGAATCAAAACTGCGCGTCCATGGATCTTGCCAGCGTTGAGATCGTGCAATGCCTTGTTGGCGTCCGCGAGGCGATATTCGGCGGTTGCGAGTTCAACCAAGCCCCGATCCGCAAGCGCCATCAACTCCGTTAGCTCAGCCCATGTACCGACCAGGTTGCCGATAATGTTTTTCTCGGTAATCACCATGTCGACGGTCGGGACACGGATGTCCTCACCATAGCCAACGACGTAGTAGCTGCCCATCGGGCGGGTCATCGCCAGCCCCTTGGACGTCGTGCCTTTCTCGCCGACAAAATCGATCACGGCTTCCGCGCCGTTTCCGGCAGTCAATGCCAGAACGGCTGCCACTTCGTTGCCGTCAGCTTTCACCAGATGGTCGGCGCCCGATTTTTCGGCCAATTTCAGCGATGCTTCGGACTTGTCGACCACAATGATGTCGGCCGCACACATCGCCTTGAGACACTGGATTCCAATGTGGCCCAACCCACCTGCACCGATGACGACGCAGGATTCGCCCGGCAAAAGGTGACGAGTGGCCTTCTTGACCGCGCGATAGGCCGTGAGGCCCGCATCCGCATAAGGCGCCACATCCTTTGGCGCAAGAGTCCGTGGCAGCGGCACAATATTGCGTTCGGAGGTGCAAAGGAATTCTGCATAGCCGCCGTTACAATCAAGACCCGGAAATGTGCCGGGACCATGCATATCGAGGCCTCGGCGACAGGCGAGACAGGTGCCACCGGTGATCTTCGGGTGAACGATGACTGGGTCACCCTTCTTTACTCCCTCGACTTCCTTGCCAACCTCTTCGATCCAGCCTGCATTTTCGTGTCCCATGATGATGGGTAGCAGTTTGTCGCCGGTCGGATCCATATGCGGCTTCCATACACCTTCGATGATATGAAGGTCGGTCCTGCACACGCCGGCACCACCGATGCGGACGATGACGTCAGTCGATTTAGCCAGCTTGGGATCAGACACTTTTTCTTCGCTGACCCATTGGTCGTTGGAAAGCTTCTCGTCATACGCTCTCAATACTTGGGCTCTCATGTTGTCCTCCGTCTGCCCGGCGAGCTTTGCGCTCGCCATCGCGGAGGCGCCTCAGCATTTTTCGTGCCAGCGGAGCTGCACAGCGCAAGCGCGCGCATCTAAGCGCGTCAGGAACACGGAGGTCTTTGCCACTGGCGGCTAAAGCGCGATGACTTTTCTTCGAATCGTCATCCCGCTTTAGCTCTTTGTTTGAGCATGATCTTTTTCGG